>CAZSTY010000107.1:0-5274 GCA_964609885.1 uncultured archaeon | reverse complement strand
GACCGCGACAGCGGCTACCGCCACAACTATCAAGACCGCGTCCGGCTGCTGCTCATTCCCAGTTGTCGTTGTCGGAGTGGTCGTTGTAGTTGTTGTTGAGCTTGTCGTTGTTGTTGGCGAGGTCGTAGTGGTTGTCGCAGTAGTTGTGGTGGTTGTAGTTGTTGTTGGCGCGTTCGCAACGGTATACCCGAAGTAGTTCGAACCGTTCAACAGCGTCGTCGTCTTACCAAAGGTGTCGTTGGCTGTGACATAGAACTCTACGACTGCATGGGGACTCTGGGCTGGGATGCTGGCAGTGAAGTTGGTCTCGGTGAGCCCGCTCATCTGAACAGGGACCCACTGGCTTGCATTGACACGGTAGTGCAGCACTACTGTGTCTAGGCTGGGGTCGTATGCTGTCACGTTGACGGTCACGTTCTGGCCTTCCACTGGGGCCGTCGGGCTCATGGCGAGGTTCGACAGTGCAGGCGCGGGATCAGTGTAGACGTAGAGGTCATCCAGAAGAATCTCAACATGACCCCCCGTATCAGAGTAGGCAATCAGAACGATGCCCTCGATAGTCCCATTGGGCTGCCGGCCAAAGGCGTTCACGTAGTCCTCGATCAAGTTCCGCTGAGTGTTCACCCATGTGCCGACTGATGCCCCGGTGGCAACCGATACGTACTCGTCGAAGTCACCATTCTCCATGCCCGAGCCGTTGGCCATGACGTACCCCATGCTTGCGTCATCGAAGTACAGACCGAGCACCGCTCCTTCGTAGTCGTTTGCGGTGAACTCCTCGACTCGCCAGTTCCAGTCGAGGTAGAGCTCTGTTGTATTGGCGAACGGGAGATTGGCTAGTTTCTGGCTACCGTAGTATTCATTGCCATCAGTAAGAGTCAAGTTCGCCGCCTTCTCACCTGTCCGCGCAACGTCAGTGACTGTCAGATGGGGATCCTCGCAGATGCTGCTCCATCCCCACGAGTGGACGGGCTCGCCGGGTTCCGGTTGGTCCTCGTAGCTCATATCGTTGACAATAGAACAGTTGAAGCTCAGTTCGTCAATCAGTAGCGTAATGCGAGAGACGAGGGCGTTCACTCTGATCATTATTCGCTCCACGAAGAGGTCGTCTGTCGCATTGAGTGCTGCAACGTCCTCGTAAGGATTTCTCTCAAATGAGTTCCACACCCCGGTGGAGTTGAACCCATCGGGGTGGATGACCACAGACGACGACCCGGAAACTGGAAACGTGCTGCCGCCGTAGGAGAGAGGGTAAAATAGTGAGAATTCGTGCCCTGTGCCATTAGAGCATTCAACGTAGACGTAGGCATATACGTCATCCGTGGAGTGCTCCAAGGCCTCAATTCGCCAATTGAATCTCAGGATGCCCGGATTGAGTGATGTGATGCGCTTGTAAGGCGAAGTGTATACGTACGCTTGGCTGCTACTCTTGGTTGACAACGACGTGATGTTCAGGCTCCAGTCACCTTGGGTACGGATTGAACTTCGTGAGATGTCCGATGGATCCGATCGAATGTAGTACCATGAGGGACCCGTCCCACCAGTTTCAAAATCGCCATATGCCTGTGAACCACCTATCTGGACGTAGGAGCTGTTGACGAGCCAGACGTCATCAATGAATGTGCGAGCATAGTCGTTTGAGATCCCATAGAGGTAGTACTGGAACTGCCTGAAAGTGGTGGGTTCAACTCCAAACGCATCTATGAAGTCCCGAGTTAGGTTTGCGTCGAAGGTTTGCCAAGAGCCGGTATCGGCGTTCACTGTGAAGTACGCCCTGTACGAGCTGTTGCTGGTCTGGGCCAAACCGCTCATGTAGTAGTATAGGTGGCGTGCAGGGGTACCCATCTCGACATGAACATAGAAGGCGTCACCTGCTCCCGCGTTGGGAATCTCATCGACGAAGAAGTCGAACTTGAGTGTGAGATTGGCCGGATTGTTCCAATAGGTCCAACTGCTCTTGGTGACAATGAGCTCCGAAGGATGATCCGAATCAATGGCACGGACCTCCATTCCGAAGGAACGCAGCCCCTCGTTCACCGGCCACGGTGCCATCGCATACCATGCGTACCTCTCGACCGTTCTGTAAGAATTGAGTGAGTCAAGATCATGGGGGGAACTCCACGATTCGAAGTCCCCGTTCGGGATGTGGTTTGTCGTCCAATCAACACGTGTGAGATTGGTAACCGCTGTCGTGAACGGGTGTTGACCATCACGTTCTCCAGCATGTGGAAATTCGGCAGGGTGTTGAAGAGTTGCAAGAAGAATGGGTTGCATGAACAAAGCAACCAGAAACAGGGTGGATATGACGCGGAGATGTGTTGTCATTTTTAGTCCTCAGAGCGTATGTACTGTCTCGACACACGCACCAAGGAAAAGGAGCGGATGTCAGACCGTTCGAGCACTGAGAATACGTACAAGAACCTTTCCATGTGTGTCAAGGTGTTGACGATGTGAGTCTGTCTTTTTGTGAAACGTCAAGTCACGACATGCAGTTCATTGTGTCCCGGCTCATACGAGCTCCGGTGGGATTCGTCGGGCGTCCTCGCGTTGACAAGAATCTTCAATAGTCACATCCACCCGCCTCGGAATCAAATGCTGCCCACGTTGGTCAAAATCCAACTACCTGATGCGGTCTTTCCAGATCTGTGCCCCGTGTGCGGCCAACCTGCTACGGTGCGCGGATCGATTGCCAAGCGTTTCTCCCGACTAAAACCTCCCATGGAGCGCTACTACGACCCGGAATTCGACGACCCTACTAGGAGCGAGGTGCGCGTCCAAGTCCCTGTGTGTCGAGAGCACTGGAGTGACCCCAGGTCCTTGCGGCGATTACGACCCGCCATTGCTCTGGTCACATTTTGCCTTGCTATAGTCGACCTGCTCCTCGTCACGAACACAGCATTCCTTATCTACGATGGAATGCCAGTTCCCCCGACCCAGTATGTGTACTTGACGATTGTAAGTGCTACTCTCTTGCTGGGCCTATGGGCGCTCGGGTCAGGACCGTTGGAGCGGGCGATATCTATTCAAGAACTGACCTCGCAGGTGGGTACGGTCATCCTCAGGATTAAGAACAGATGGTACGCGGAGGAGCTTGTGCGGCTCAATCCCGGTCGAGCAGCATTCGTTGACAGATGGTGAGATCTTTCATATATCCAATCCTGTAGATCCGAGCGTATCGTCCGACTCGGCCGCCGCCGGCTCCGGTCAACTTGAAGCCACAAGACATGCGAGTCTATTCTACGGGGGTACCCTCTTTCTTGAGAATGTCCCTTGCGACGACGACGCCCGCAACAGAGGCCTGCATCAATCCTCTTGTGATTCCAGCCCCATCGCCGGCAGCATAGAGATTTGTCACCTCAGTCTCTAGGTTAGAGTTCAGTTTGATTCGCGAGGAGTAGAACTTCACCTCGACACCGTACAGGAGCGTCCCAACGTCTGCCACACCGGGACACAGCCTGTCAAGGGCGTCAAGCATCTCAAGAATGGAGCTGAGATGTCTGTAAGGCAGGGCGAAGCTGAGGTCGCCTGGTGAGGCGCTGGGGAGGGTGGGCTTCACAGGAGAACGTCTGATCCTGTCCTCTGTGCTCCGCTTTCCTCTGCGCAGGTCGGCGAGTCTCTGCACAAGTACGCCATCGCCCAGCATGTTGGCCAGTCTTGCAATGTGCTGCCCGTAGGCTATGGGTTCCTTGAATGGTGCTGTGAACTTGGTGGACACCAAGAGCGCGAAATTGGTGTTCGGCGTCTTCTTGTGGGCGAACGACTGACCGTTGACTGTGAGTATTTCATCATAGTACTCAGTGGTGACCACACCACCGGGGTTGAAGCAAAAGAGTCGCACCTTGTCATCGAAACGCTTCGAGTAGTACACCAACTTCGGCTCATAGAGGTCGTTCGCGATGTCCTCCATCACAGGTGCCGGAATCTCAACACGGACGCCGATGTCCACGTAGTTATTCTCGGTCTTGAGGTTCAGGCGCTTGGCCTGACGTGAGAGCCACTCGTTGCCCACGCGCCCCGGCGCAGCTACTACGTACTTGGCGGAGATAAAATCACCACCGTTAGTTTCGAGGCCTACGACAGTGCTGTCTTCAACCCTGATGTCCTTTGCTTCAGTGTCGAACATTATCTCCGCATGCTCTGTGATTCGCTGAAACATGCTTCCCATTACTGCAATGCAACCCTCACGGCCCATGTGCCTGATTTTCTGAGGAATGAGCTCGAGACCAACCAGTGCGGCCTTTCTCGTCCATGCCTCGATGTCGTCGTCGTTTGCTCCATAGAGCCTCTCCGGGGCACCATGTTCGCGGTACTTGTGGTCAACATAGTCTATCATCTCGGCCAGCCGCTGCTCCCCAATGATCTCATCTAGCCAGCCACCAACACGTGTGGAGATCGTCAGCTTGCCGTCCGAGAAGGCCCCCGCGCCGCCCCAACCTGCGAGAATGTGACAGGGCGTACATTTCTTACAGCCGCGGGCTGCAGTGGAATTCGGGCAGTGTCTGAACTCGATGGGCTTTCCCCGTTCTATGATGGCAATCTTGAGGTCTGGCCTGTGTTCAATCAGTTCAAGTGCGCAGAATATGCCAGCCGGGCCGCTTCCAACAATGGCCACATCGTAGTCCAACTATGAACACGCTCTCTGGGGGTTGCCTGTCGCTCGCGCGTTGAAGAGATGCCTCACTTAAGGCTTTGCTTCTCTGTACAGTCCCCTATTGCGATGCTGATTGGCCGACTGTGTCAGATGCGCGTCACTCGTTTCTCTTACGTCTCGCTGCGGGCTTCCGTACCCTGTAGAATATTGAGGACCTGTATCTCACGGTTTCAACCGACTCATTTGATGCCAGTTCGCGCCTAATGGTTTCCAGTAGACGGTCGACGTCTTCCGGTGGAGCCCTTCCGGTGAGCAGGGCGCGAATGTCCTCCAGTCTCATCGGGTGCCTGCTAATGATGTTTAGGATGCCGTTGACTGGGTCTTCACTCAGCGAGATGAACATTCCCTCCGGCAGATAGTCTATGCGGCTCCCCCCAAACGTCTCGGCGGCCTTGGCAAGCCTTTCTTGATCGGGAATCTCTACCCACGACTCCGCGGGAGGACGTACGGGCGTGTTCACGAATATCTTGTCGGGGTCAAGCTCCCGTGCGAGGCGCGCCAGATTTTCGAGGGCCGAGTCGCTGTCGTTTAGTCCCTTTACCATCATCACTTCGAGGTACAGCAGACCACCAAACTCGTCGGTAAACTCACGGTATCCCTGCATGCGTTTCAAGAATGTCAAC
>CAZSTY010000106.1:0-5318 GCA_964609885.1 uncultured archaeon | reverse complement strand
TGCGAAGGGCTCAACATCTTCGACAACCCCGTTCAGAAGATCCATCGCAACCTCATCCTCCGTTCTGTCCTGTCCGCTGTGGTACTTCCGGTCCGGCTCCACGATAAGATAGACCTTCCCGCGGTCGTGCTTCCCCAGCCGACCAGCACGGCCCAGCATCTGCTCGAACTCGGCAATGGTCAACCACTCAGCACCCATGGCCAGCGATTCGAAGATCACCTGCGAGGCCGGGAGGTCCATCCCCGCTCCGAGGGCCGCGGTCGTCACGACACATGCGTACCTCTGTTTCGAATAGGCCTGCTCGACCCGTCGCCTTCGAACGTATGAGAGGCCACCATGATACACAGTTGCGGAGACCCCATTCTCCCGAAGCCAGTCACTGAGTGAGTGGGCCCTTCGCCTAGAGAAAGTGAAGATAATTGTCTGACCCCTGTTACCCGAGCTGCTCACGGTCCTGAACTCATCGATGACAAGACGCCGGATTATCCTTCGCTTCTCCTCGTCGCTCCTCGCGAACACGAGGTGTCGTTCAAGAGGCACTGGTCGCCCCGTGTAGTTGACAAGCCTCAATCCTAGTTCCTTAGCAAGCTTCTTTGGAGACCCAACTGTCGCGGAGAGCGCCAGAATCTGAGCCCGAGGAGCATGGTGTCTCAGCCGCACCAATAGGCCATCTAGCTCGGGTCCTCGTTCAGGATCTGATAGGTTCTGAATCTCATCCACTATGACAGTGCCAATGTCGCCCAGAGGTTCTGTTTCACGTGATCGAAACATCAGGTCGAGCGCCTCGTACGTGGCACAGACAATGTCGGCCCTTGAGATATCCGTATCAACAATGGGGCGACCTTCACTGCCGACATCCAGCCGTGACATCCCGACCTTGATTCCCGTCTTCAGGCCAAGCTTGCGGTAGCGCCTTCTGAAGAGCTCGTACTTCTCGTTGGTGAGGGCCACGAGGGGAGAGAGATAAATCATCTTTCGCCCCTTCATGGCGCGGGGCACCCCTGCCAGTTCTCCAATGAGCGTCTTGCCTGACGATGTTGACGACACAACCAGCAGACTCTCGCCAGAGAGTAGTCCCGCTCTCACCGCCAGCTCCTGCACAGGCAGTAGACGTTCGTAACCGGCCTCGGCCAAGAGGCTCTTGAAGGACTCGGGGAGAGGGAGGTCCCCCACTTGGCGAGTCGACTCGACGCCCACGGCCTCGATTCTATCAAATAGCGTGAGATCTGGATTCCGTGTCGGGTCAAAGCCTGGCATGAGAGCCTCAATGACTCGTTGAACTGACCTTGTCTTCGCCACTTGGAACTGCAACTGGCGCAGCATTCCCTGGGAGAGGTTCACACCAAGACTCTTCAACTCCAGTTTCAGCTCTGCTTGAGCACAAGTCAGGCATGCCACTTCATTCTCTGACACCTTCACAGCGTTTCGCTTAGTTAGCACTGTGAGGCGGTCGCTTCTTAGACAATGCATGCACACGGCCACGACTCTTGGCTCGCTTGCCTGAATACGCCTCAGGAAGTCACGAAGATCTTCGAGAAACGGTGGTGATGCCCCCTTTGGGATCACTATTGCTCTCGCGCCGCGGAGAAAGTCATGGAACTCCTTTGGCTGATAGTAGACAGGCTTGTTGAACTTGACGAACCACGACCTGCGAATCTCAAGCAATCCCGACGGGCGTTTCCCAAACTCGACCATTCCCGCAAGAACCGCACGTTGCCTATCGGACAGTCTTGCAGGATATACTTCCACACGAGCAACCAGTTCTTGCCGAGCAGCTCGGATGACTATCGTGTACGGTTGGGCCAGAATCTTCTGAATCCTCGCGTCGGCGACTTCCAAGTCTCGTGTCCTCGCTCCATGGCCGTTTGCTGACAGCAAAGACCTTTGCGGTCGGGTCACAGATCGTAAATGTACTTGTCCTGAGCACGACTAATCTGACTCAGCACGTCGTCGTACTCGGCACGAATGGCCTCCACGCCGATGCGGTCATCAACACCCACCTTCTCGACAATCATCCAGTCAGACATGACTTCTGAATCGAGAAACCGTGAGAACCGGCCGAACGGGGTGGCCATGACCTTCAAACGTTCGGGGTTGATGAAGCCCCTCTTGTGGAAGTGTTGCACAAAGGGCTTGTACATGGGCCCGTTGGTCCCTGCAAGAATGAACCTTGCTCTCTGAACCCCAGAGACATGTGACACGTTGATCTTCTTGGCAAGATCTAGGGCATGTGCCGTGAGAGGGATTGACGCATTAGGCCGGTGGCGAAGAATCACGTTGCCTGGTAGAACATTTCCGCGTTCAACAATGACCTTTCGTATGATTGTGACAATCTCCTCTTGTTTTCTAGCCTCAAGCGGGTCAATGACCTCCAGGTTCACAATGTCCACCTGCGGAAGAGGCTCTGAAACACGGAGCTGGGAGGGATCGAACATCAGCCCACTGAGATACTCAACCATGTCTACTCTGCGGTTCCCGATGACAGCGTTTCCCTTGAAGATGCCTGGGCCGATGAGCATAGAAACCACATTGTCCCCTCGGATGAGAGACCACAGCTGGCTCGAGATAATCATGACCTTCCCCGTCAGCTCGGCGCCCTTGAGAACACCCGCGTCAAAGTCGTAGGTTTCCACTTCTAGCAACCAGAACATGGGGTTCGCACGCATCATCGAGGGTCACCTGTTGTAGACATGCCCCATCACGAAGTCGTAGACTATGCGTGCAGCCGACTCATCGCGCTGGTCGAGAGGAACCATCTGAAGGTTCTCTTTTGCCTCCTCTGTGTACGTTTCAACAGAGGCATTGGATACGCCGAATCTATCGGCAATCTCAGAGAGAGTCTGTGCGACGCAGTCGTCAATGGGACTACCCTTGTACGTGAGCACCCTGATGACTCGTGAGATTCGTTCCATCAGGTACTGCTCTCGCTCGTCCTCCCGTCTACGTCTTGCGAGATGAATGTCTCGCTCAAGAAAGTCGAACGGGGAATTCATGTCAGGCTCTATCTTGCCGCCACGGTACGAGGCCGCGCCTACGCTGACGTAGGGTGACCTGTCACCCCTACCGATAGGGCGTGGCGTCACATGAAGAAGAAGATGCGACACCGCAGTTGGGCTGAGAGTGGCCAACTCGCTTGAGAGATCATCGATTAGTGCACTGACGCGGCGTATTGTATCGTCCACGGTTGCCGAGTCAGATGCGGTTGAGAGTATCCTGTTGAGCAGTCGGAAGAACGCCTGGTTTCTGCGTCTGGCCACGGACAGCCTCCCAAGGAAAGTGTTCCGAGGCCACTTCGTGAGCGCAGGTCCAAAGGCAAGGAGGGCATCAAGACTCGTGGCCCTAGGATGCTCTTTCAGCCATGCCGTGACGACCGGCGCAATGCTTCCCTCGGCCACACGAGCCCGCTCTCTCAGAACAGCAAGCGCCTGTTCCACGGTTGCAGCCTCCGTGTCAAGGGCACCCTCCAAGTTGACCAGACTGCGCGTCTTCTGCTCAACGTCCCGCGCAAATCGGCCGTATATGTACTCAATCCATTTGCCCTCATTGATAGAGAACTCAAGAATGTGACCGGGTATGTTAGGAATCTCCTCCCCTATGGAGGCCCGGCGCTGCAGCTCCATGGCCATTAGGTCCACAGCGCGCTTCGCCGACATGATCCCATCCATCTCAATGAGGTAAGCAATTGTTGCCACTTGGAGCGGACACTTCAGGGCATCGGCAATCTTAGACGCCTGTTCAACGGGGACTCGAAAGGCCCGTGTTCTTAGACTCGCATATTTCTCCTGGAACTCACTGACCAGTGTTCGCCGGCTCTCCCCGGCCATCCTCTCAATGTCAGACTCGGTAAGCAACTGTCCACTCCTCAGCGAGCTCCGGTTAGGCATGACACCCCGTATCTTACCTCAGAATCACGAACTCACCGATATGAATGCTACTAGGACATACCGTTTCCGAAAATGCGTCGGCGCCGCTCGACGAGCGTCAGGTGGAGTTCAGTTCTCACAGACTACGTACCCAGCCAGAGGAGCAACATATGCAAGCCCAGACCCATGAAGACTGAACCTATGGCTCCTGACATAAACACCTTGGTCTTCGAAAAGTGGCGGCTGTGCTCCACATGTATCACCATCCAGCCGAAGGCCATCAGTGAGAATATTATGAACATGATCGCAAAGGGTAGGAAAAGCGTGGGGAACCCGGGGAGTTCGGGAAGTTCAAACTGGAGCATCTGTGCCACCTGTGAGCCGCTTCGTGTCGGAGAAGCGACCAACGGTGCCAATTTAAAGGTCACGGTCCCTATGCGACGAAACGGAACTCACTCTCATAGCGTTGTCCGTCTATGTCCACTCTCCGGACCAGCCTGCCGGTCTTCTTGGCCAAGCGGCGTTTCTCAGCAAAGGACAGACTCGGGTCTTCGGGTATCTCAATCTCCTCGATGACAATGTCCTGATGAATTATAATCTTCTTTGTCTTGTCTATGACCTTGTCGCGGACATCTGGGAGCACCTCGTCGAGAAGGAACTCCATGACCTGAGGAGTACGGCCGAGGGCGCCTTTGCAGAACGTCGGGTCCTTTTCCGACTCCTCGTCAATAGAGGGCGGACTCTTAGGAAATGATGTCTTTGTTGTGACCTTCCAGGGCTTCGTGCCGTCACTTGGACTGATTGACAAGAGGAAGAATGTCGTGGGATCATCCGTCTCCAACAGCTCTCTGAGGTGAGAGAGGGGAATCGTTTCCTTGATCTTCGCCTTGTAAGTCGTTGCCCCCTTGCCCTTCGCCTTCCGCCAGTCGAGTGGCAGGGATATCTTGTTGAAGTCATCACGCCGGTCCGTGTAGGTTGTGATGACACCTGACACCTTTTGAGAGCCGTCAGGAACACCGTGAGCATATGCCCTGATGAACACCTTCTCGAAATCGAGGTCGGCCTTGAAGCCCACCTTCTTTGAGGAGAGCGTCAGGAACGCCCGTGGGCCGGGATGTGTACCCTTTCCGTACTTCAGAATCTTGGCATGCACGAACTCGTCCGGAGAATTGTTAATGATCTTCGCCAACCAGTCCAAGGTTTCGCGCCTCCTGAAGCAACGCGAGGCGCCCAAGATTTAAGCCCTTCGCAGTTTGGTAGTGAGAGTATCTCATGCCATCGGTGGGAGTATACCAAGTGGACTAGAGGCAACCCTGGCAAGCCACGTCTATAACACCACGAGGCCAAACAACGACCAGAGATACACGACAACGATGGTGACGACAAGAACGGCAATCAGGTCAATCACCAGCCCGGCGGTGACCATCTCTCGCATCTCCACCCGTCCTGTGCTAT
>CAZSTY010000105.1:0-5361 GCA_964609885.1 uncultured archaeon | reverse complement strand
CCACGATGATCTCCATCTGGCCGTCATTGTTCGCATCCGCAATCTTGACCGAGAGCACGCTCCCCCCAAGGTCTGCCTGGGCCAGAAGGCGAATCTCACTCTGGTTCGCATCGTAGAGCTTCAAGACACCGTCCCGACCACCGGTGCATAGTTCGGGCATTCCCGACGACGTAACATCGCCCACTGCGATGGCACTCGTGCTCACATCGTCGTCAATCTCCAACAATATACGTGGCGATACCAATTTCGATACCTTCCGACCGCTTGTACGAAACGCAGACTCGTCCCGGGAATCTCACAGGTTCTGTCCTAACCCCAACCGTGAGAACCTTTTGTACTTTGTGCGATTGTTCAGACAGTTTCACGCACCCATGAGACAGTATTTAACCAGCGCGGTCTGAGCCCGAAACCATGAGCAAGACGCCCAAGCTTTCGGTGAAACGTCTCTACAAGACATACCACACCGAGAACGGCGACACTTTGGTCCTTGATGGGATATCGTTCGACGTTCATGAGGGGGAGTTTCTCAGTATCCTCGGCCCCTCCGGTTGTGGAAAGACCACGCTGTTGAAGATAATCGCTGGACTGCTTGAGCCCGACTCTGGCGAGGTCCTCATTGATGGGGAAGAAGTGGGACTCGGGCACAGTCGGGTTGGCTACATCTTTCAGCAGGAGAGTCTGTTTCCTTGGAGGACCGTGCGTCAGAACATAGAGTTCGGACTGGAAATCCGGGGTGTCCCGTCCGACGAGCGCAGACGTCTCTCTGATAGAATGATTGACCTGATCAAGATGAGGGGTCTAGAAGACCATCTTCCACATGAGATCTCAGGCGGACAGGCTAGGAAGACGGAGATGGCCCGCAGCCTCATCACCGAACCGGACATCCTAGTATCCGATGAGGGGCTGTCTAATCTGGACGCCCAGACACGGAACTACCTCCAAGAAGAGTTCCTCCGAATATGGCGAGAAACTGGTTCCACAGTCATCTTTGTGTCGCACAACGTCGACGAGGCCGTGTTCATGTCCGACAGGATTCTGATTCTGAGCAATGTCCCAGCAAAGATAATTGGAGAGTATGTGGTAGACCTGCCACGTCCAAGAGTACGGGCAAGCACGGGTTGCCTCCAATATCGCGCCCAGATACTCGACGTGCTCAGGGTAGAGCAGGAAAAGGCGTTGGCAAGGCAGGGCGCCTAGATTGACACTTCCCTGCGCCATCGGAGCAGGCGCTTCTCCACGATAAGGAACGCGTAGCTGATGATGAACCCAATCGCGCCAATCACCAGCATAGCAGAGATTGTCTCACCAGTCCTGCCCAGCTGTTCGGCAATTATCACAAGATAGCCCAGACCAAGACCCCCGCCAATCATCTCGGCAGCCACTAGGCACATCCATCCGATTCCAAATCCGAGTCGAAGGCCTGCGAACATCTCCGGTGCAGCAGAGGGCAGGACGACTTTGGCCAGAATCTGGGTTTCCGTGGCCCCGAACGTGTGGGCGACATCGAGATGAACAGGGTCGGTCCGCTTGACGCCAGCAGTCGTGTTAATCAGGATTGGGAAGAATGAGCCAATCCAGATGATGAACACCTGTGCGCCAACAATGTTCGTCCTAAACATCAGGATTGACAAAGGAATCCATGCAATTGGAGGTATCGGGCGCATGGCCTCAACAACAGGACCGAGGATCGCATCCACAACCCGGTACCGCCCGATGGCAATCCCCAGAGGAACAGCTGTGGCAACTGCGGCTGTGAATCCCAGAGTAACCCGGAACATACTCATTCCCGTGTGTTCCATGAGGGTCCGGCCGTCCGCGTCACCCTCGACAACAAGACGGACAAAGGCGTTGGCTATGTCGATTAGACCAATCCCCTGAGCAATGAAGGCCACCACCTGCCATATTGCAAGGAGGATGATCAGCGGTATGACTCCTCGTGTGACAACATAGGACAGTGTGAAAGACCGCTGACGGACCTCACGTTTCCGCCGCGGACTCTCGTCTGGAAGGGTGTCTTGCTCAGCCATTCCACTCATAGAGTCGTGAGCACGAACGGCTTTTGTTTCTGTCGCTCACGCGCTCTCAACGAAGGTCGTATTGATGAACCCGTCGAGGAACGTGTCAACCTGATCGAGCCCCATCGTCACCAGATCTTGGTCAATCAAGAATTCAAGGTACATCTCGACGCCAGTGCGATTCAGGTTATAGTCATAGATTATCCTGTTGAACGCGGTCTCAACAGGATCTGACGCGACACCGAGCCAATCAATGGCAATCTGCAGTGCCTCATCTGGATGGTCAACAATCCACTCCTCTGCACGCTTGTGAATGTCCACCACCTTCTGAACGATGTCTGGATGCTCCTCCAGAAACGTGTTGGCCGAAGCCACTACACAACAGGGATGGCGAGGCCAGATCTGGCCTGAGAGCAGGAGTGGTACAGCCAGATTCTCGTGTTCCGCAAGTGACGGGAATGGCTCCCACGCGATAAAGGCCGGCTTCTCAGCTGAGAGTGATATGGCCATGTCTTGCGGACGTGAGGTCTCCAGACTCACGTTGTCTACGGATAGACCGAACTGATCTAGTGCAAGACGGATGAGGAAGTTCTGTACAGTTGACGGACCTGGTTGCAAGATGGTCTTACCCACAAGGTCAGAGACGTTACGTACGTGCCCCGCATCGTGTTCCGTCTTTGACACCATCAGTGCTGAGCCCTCAAGGTTGACAGCTGCAAGAATGGTGATCTCGATGTTCTGGTTGATTGACTTCGTTAGGGCAGGAGCCACGCCCAGATACCCCATGTCAATCTGTCCCGCTAGGAAACCGTCCATCTCATAGGCCCCGTTAGCGAACTGTGCCAGCTCAACCTTGATTCCCGCCTCGTCGAACCAGCCTTTTTCAACAGCGACGCGGAGCGCCAACTGATGGAGATCCTGAGATAGGTATCCTATCCGAACGGTTGGTGGACTTGCAGGATTCCAGACACCCACGAGCGCCACCGAGGCAACAACAACGACGGCGATGGCCAATGCGGCAATCTTTGTTCGTTCCACCGGATAGCCTCCTCTCTAAGTACGTATGTCGTCAATGGTGTTTTAAGTGTGAGGAAAGTGCTATCAACTGAGCGCCAAGTTGATTAGGCGGCCCCTCGAGGGAAAAGACCATGTCCCTCCATGACAGAATACCTGAGCCCCTGAGACTAAGTGACGCAGTGGTCGCAATCACAATGGAGGACGAGGTTGAGGTCTTCCCAACAAGTGACTACGTACTCCTAGAGATCTCGCCTACTGCAGGTCGCATCAACGTTGGGAAGATAGCCGCCACAGTTCACAATCTTGTCAAGAACGACAAGAGAATGGTGGCCATTCGTGGTTATGGGTTCAAGGGCGTGGGCCTCTCGGTTCGCGTCGCCCACGAGATCAAGAAGCGCGAACGACGCTTCATCTACCAGATGGCGTTCGACACATTTGATGCCGAGGACTCGGAGGGCAAGCCGTACACCAGCATTCAGATAGTCATCATGCCCCCTGAGGACGACTCCTCGGAAGATGGTTGAAGTTGCGCATGTTTAGAAACACCCCCGGTCTTGTGAGATGCAGGTTGTCCAAGATTCGGTTTCCGGAGATGTGCCCAGTCTGCTTGAGGGAGCCCGACGACCTCGTACCAATCGCTGTCACAGAGTCAGTCGTAGAACCAAGAGCAGGGGTTAGAATCACCGGGTCAAAATGGGCGCCGTCAGAGGTAGACATTGTCCAGCTCCGCGATTCGGGAGCAGTATTCTGGGTACCTGTGTGCGGACGCCATGCGGTTGGACTCAGAACATCATGCACAATGGCAGTAGGAATTCTGGGCATTGTTGTGCTGTTCTATCCCATGTTGTACTACGTGCTTGCGGTTCTCAGGGCATTCAGAGAGGGTGGGGATCTCTTCTTTGCGGCCCTTCCGCTTGTGCTCCTGACAGCAGTCCTGGCGGGCCTGATGGCGTACTCGTTCATGCCGCGCGCTCTTGAGAGAGCCATCTCGTTTCCAGAGCTGAAACGCGAGAGGGACCTCGTCATAGTCCGAATCAGAAACTTGGCCTACCTGTCTGAGTTTCTTGAGCTCAACTCGATGCACGCCGATGTGGTCGGAGATGACACCGGTTGATACTCAGTCAATGTCAATGACTTGAATCTGGTCGTCACGTGAAACACCCAGACCGATCTCGGCACCATGTCGTATCTGAGGAAGATCCCAGACTGGTATATCGAGCCTGTTCTCAGCCTTGTAGCTCTGAAGAAGTCTGACGGCAACAACATCGAGAGCCAACATGTCTGTACCCACAATGATCAGATCGGGTGATTCAACCTGACCGTGGAACGGCCCGCCAGTCACAAACACTCTCCGCGCATCCATTACGACGAGCGAGGGCCTAAACAATGATGCGACCTCGGGAATCTTGACCTCAAGACGCCGAGCGTGCATCTTCAGTCGGTCACGGGTCCGAATCGCCCCGACAAACAGCTTCATCGTGGCCGTGAACCGCGCGTACCGGTGTGTCTTCAGACATGGAGCCAGAACGAGATTCTTGCTCTCGAGCAGAGCCTTTCCCACATGCACCTGCTTCATATACTGGCCATTGGGAATCGTCACAGGCACCCAGTCGCCCTCGTCCAAAAACACAATCTCCGCGTCAAGATCCCGTGCAACATCGAGAATGCCAGTCTCATGAGCAACTTTACGGGTCTTGACGCCGAACATCGAGGACTCCACTATTCGCAACTTGGCGGCTCCACCGTCGAGGAGAGCCTGTCCTAGCGCCCGTATGAACTCGGGGTCACTTGACGCGGGGTAGGGGTCAGCGGTGTTCAGATTCGGCTTGATTGTCACGATTTCGCCAGCAGCCACGTATCTGTGAACTCCACCAATGGCATCTATCGCCTGTTCTATTGCCTCTCGGATATCCCCGTCAACACGTTTGCGAACAACAGTGGTCGTGCTATTTCCATCGGCGGTCATTGGAACGAGTATGTGCGACTACCGCTATAGGTCTTGCCAAGTGGAAGTCCGTAGACAAGACTATGTGGCCCACAAAGGAGATAAGCGCAGGGACCGGGTTCTCACCGCATGAGAAGGGGACTGTCACCGACACGCCTAGGCTCGGCTGGTGTTCTAATAGTCGTGGGCATGCTGGTCGTTGCCACATGGATTCTCACCCCCGTGGTTAGGGAAGGAACGGGGAGTACTGGAAGCACCAACCAATGCTTGGAGAAGAATGCCCCAGTTCCGTCAGATAATGGGGCTGGCCTCGTGGTGAACGGTGACCAAGACTTTGTGAACTGGTCAGGCTCGGGGACAGAAGATGATCCCTACGAGATCTCG
>CAZSTY010000104.1:2485-5395 GCA_964609885.1 uncultured archaeon | reverse complement strand
GCCACCATGCGCTCCTGCTCAGGATCGCGAGCGACATAGCACAGCTTCTCCTTGATGTCACGGACAATCTCTTTCTCTGCGCCACTGACAAAGGAGTAGCCTCTCTGTCTGAGCAGCCTACGCAGATACTCGGTGATGTCACGACCTGCAAGGTCAATCCTGCGGATGGCATGGGTGATGGCAAAGCCCTCGTAGATGGGCACAATGTGAGTGACACCGTCACCAGAGTCGACGACCAGACCAGTCGTCCTACCGGAGGCGTACAACGACAGCACGGCCTGAGTAGCCACATACACCGCCGGTACACCGAAGTTTTCAAACATCACTGATGCCATTCGCTCCCTGTTCTCACGGGGGTTGAACGGCGCCTCTGTGAGAAGCACTGGGTTCTCACTGGGATCCACCTTGAGGTCGTTGTAGAACGTGTAGCTCCAGATCTTTTCCATGGCGTCCCAGTCGTCAATCGTACCGTGCGTAATCGGGTAGACCAGACGTAGCACACCACGCAGATTGATTGCCTCTTCACCGATGTAGTAGTCACGCGTGTAATGGTCCACATCGGTCATGATGCTCTCGTAACGTGGATAGCCAATGAGCGTCGGCCAGACGCTTCGTGGCTGGTCCTCACCCGCGTACCCGTTCTTGCTCAAGCCGGTGCCATTGTCAATGACAATCGGCTTGGCCCCAAGAAACTCGTCTTCAGCCATTTTGATTCGGTCCTCTCTTTCTTTTTGTACGGGGATAAGAATCCAAGTTCTTCGCCCACAGCTTCACAGAACTCTGGTACTACGTTACTGGTTCCACGTATTTAAGCATTGTCGGGATAAGGCCCTTTCTAATCGATAACTACTTAATATACATATAATAGATAGTGCCTTCAGAGGCCCTTGTAGGCCTAATTCGCGCCACTTTCTCCAGATCGAACCATGTGAAGGACACCCAAGAAACAGTAGACCACGGGTGATGGTGAGAGGAGCGGACAACCTCCCGATAACACATATATAACAAATATAGGTCATGTCGTGATTATGAGGCCGATATTTTGGGAGACTGCAGACGAGGTCATTCGGAGAGAGGTCCAGAGTGTAAGCGCCCGGAGAGTCATTCTGGAGGAGCTGGAAAAGGGACCGAAGACAGGGAGCCAGCTTAGGGAAAAAATACGTGATGACATGTTGAGACTCGCTAGAGAGAGGGGCAACGAGGAGATATCAATAGACGACATCACAGTCACCGATCCCAAGTTGTATTTCAACACAAGGCGACTCGAGAGCCTGGGGATAATAGTGAGTCACAAGGAGTCGCAACAGCGAATCTTCTCACTTGCACCGAGAGCAGCGCAGGCTGTCAGAAGAGTCCTGAACGTTACGAGGAACACTACTGTCATCTCTTCGGTTTCGAAACCCGAACAGGTCCGTCCACTCATTCACTGGTTTACGCAGGAGGCCGAACCGCATTTCAACCGGCTCCGGCTTGTCGTTGAGAAGGAACGCTTCTCAAAGGGTGTGACCAAGGACCTGAGCAGATATGTCCCAGACGGCACGACCAAGAGGTGGGAGGGTGTATGGGACGAGGTCCCAAAGGAGATAGCAGGGTACCACGACGGCGATGTCCAAGGGGATCTCATGGCCACGTACGCGTACATCGAGAAGATACTGCTCGAAGAGATCACCGACAGGAATGTCGTTCTCGACCTCTCGACTGCACCACCCATCATCGGCTTGGCCTTCTGTCTCCTGTCGAATGACTACGCGGTGACCGCAATCTACATCCATAGGCACAAGGCACGAAAGACCACACTCACACACTACATCCCCGGGAGAGGGCTCTTGTGAGAGGACTAACGCTACCTTGGCGATGTATGCACATTCTCCGCCATGTGGAGGCGGCTCTCCACGTAGTCAGCAAGACGTACGCGACAACTCCACCCGAGAGGACTAGGACAGCAGAAAAGCTTGCGCGCTGGGAGAAACAGCTGACTTACGTTCGGGGAGCCATCCACAGGATAGAGTCGGAATTGAGAGATGCACTCCAGAAGAAGCTGGACACTACACTTGATACAGAGATGCTCGTGACAGCGCTATTTCAGCCCAGTACAAAGAACCTGTTCATGGAGATGGAGGCCCATTTCTGCAGAAATGATAGGCCCCCGATTGACTGTGAGGCTCTCTCGGGGCTGTCTATGCTCCCGGACTTGGCGCGAGCAATGGCACTGGTCGGGGATGCTGCGCTGTCTCTGGCCATCTTACACCATCTATGGAGGGAACAGACACTCGAGGTGGGCCGCCTCACCGTAGGCAGGGCCAATCTCGTTAGCAACGAACACTTGGCACACATATGCGACGACTGGAAACTCTACGAGAACCGCATCCACTTCGACCCCCCAACGGACAGCAAGTCTGAGATTGATCACATCAAGGGGACACTTGTCGAGGCTGTATATGGAGCCATCTACATATCGCACGGACTGCCCGAGGTACAACGGCTGGCTGCTCGACTTATCGAGTGAGTCTCATTGGTAGCAGCATGCACTGTCGTCAGGATTCTGTGGGGAATAGCCTGGCAAACTTCTTCTGCACATCTGGAGCTAGTCTGGGCTCGGCGTAGACTCTCACGCTCGGAATCGTGAGTGACTGCTGTTTGAGGGCAGACATCAGGGGTCGTGCCTCCTCAGCCTCCGCCATGGTGATCAATCTCTGCGGACCATTGGACTCGGTGATTATACGAATCTGAGCCATTTGATCTGCGCCAAGATTGGGAACCACTATGTCGAGCACCACTCGGCCAGATTCTTCTGCAATCTCGCGCTCCATCTCCAGCAGAGCGGGCATATCATGTTGCATCTCCACGAGCCTGGCACGGACATCAGCCGGGAATGATGAGAGTCGCCGCGATAGGACGACCTTGAACAAC
>CAZSTY010000104.1:0-2385 GCA_964609885.1 uncultured archaeon | reverse complement strand
ACGGACATCAGCCGGGAATGATGAGAGTCGCCGCGATAGGACGACCTTGAACAACTGTCTGTGGCGAATCCGTCTTGCATACTCTCGTACCACATCATTCTCGGACTCGCTCAGCCATCTATGTAAATCGGCGTCGCCCATGCGCGTAAACATTCCCACACACTCATTGTGAGAGAAGCCCTCTGCTTCCAATTGGAGATAGGTGGCCTTGTTGATCATTGCCTCGGCCACACGGACTGCATGATGCAGGTACAGGTCGCTGAACATCCAATTCCTACTCAATACGAGTGCCTCTAGCGAGTGCAGTGCCTTCAGCATGAATGCACGTACGTAGTCACCAGCCTCGTCTTGCACAACACGACTTGTGAGTAGGACGCGCTCTGCCGGAAACAGGCCGAGTTCAGCTCCGCTGAAGTGAGCGTCACGAATCAGATAATCGGTCTTGTCTATGTCAAGCGGTGAGTCGATGAACTCTGAAATCAGGCCGAGAATCCTGTTTCGTGACTGGCGCCGCAATACTTGCATGACAGTCTTAGGATCGACTCCGATGTCACGTAGCACATCGGAGAGATGAGAGTGTAGGATGAGATGCTCACCGAGATCAAGATGGTCAAGACCAGCCCAGGATTTGAGGGCTGGTTCGATTGTGTGGGAAGCCGGTGGATGACCAACATCATGTAACAGGGCCACCGTTCTGAAGACTCGTTCGTGCTCCTCATCAAACAACTCGGACAACGGTCTGAAGCCACGATCACACAGGTCGTCGCAATAACTGACCACGCGAATGCATTTCTGTGCCAAGAAGTTCGTTCCCAAGCAGTGCTCAAATCGTGTATGTGTCGCCCCCGGATATACGAGATGTGCTGGGCCTAGCTGGCGAACGTAACGCAGACGCTGCATCTCCCAAGTGGAGATTATGTCGAGCTCCCAAGGAGCAAGGATGATCGCTCCGTGTACTGGGTCCTTGATTGCCTTCTGTCTGGAATGACGCTCGGCAAGTTTCACCATGTCGTCATGCTCTCGGACGATACGCTGAATCCTCATCCAAACCGTGTCGCCCCTCTCACGAGCTGCCGCAATCGCAGCCTCACGACATCCAGTCTTGCGAATCAGCTCGACAGTTTCAACATCTGCGTTAGAAGTGCTCTGTTTCGACATCATCATGCCGCCTTCAATACCATTCTCATGGCGACCTAAAAGGAGCGGTGGTCTACTCATTCTTGCGTGGGGGGACCGCCCGGGACAGCTTCACTCTCTCGCGTGCAGGAATGTACTCCAGTGTGTTTCCTGTCCGCATGGCACGACAATACTCATTGGGCTCGCACAGCCCCCATCTGCGCATCATTCGACACGATGGCGCACGCCGTGATGGGTAGAAAGGCGGGTCCAGCAGGCCTGCAGCTGTCAGATAGTTCACCACTGTTCTGATGTTTCTTCGCACGTAGGCCAGACGAATGCACGGTGGCGCGCGCTCCACAACTCTCCACTCGACCTGTTTGTACAATCTGTACCATAAGAGACACTTCTTGGTGGCGTAGAGTAGGGAGCACCCCGTGCACAACCCCTCCGAGATTGACACCTCGCATAGCTCGTCACGACCATGCTTTGTGAGGCCCGACGCCCGCAGAAGATGAAACTTGACCTCAGCGAAGAGCTCTGGAGTGAAAGAGCCAAACTCCATCGTAAAGGCCCTCAACTCCTCAGCCAGTTCCGTCGGGGAGCATATCCAGTGTTCAAGCGGGTCTTCTGGGAGTGCCCGCTCTTGATTACCCATGATTAGGTCATCTCGGATTCGAATTCGTGGTACATCGGTGACCGAGTAGCACTCAGAATATCGTGTGACGGAACAATTCTTAAATCCCGCCCAGAGTGTTGACGCCAAGTCCTGCAGCTCGTGACTCGAGGTGCCCCCAGTGGCTCGCTTAGACATCATCGCCAACAACACACTCAAGGAAGCAATTACCTCCCTGAGCCTTGTTGATGTGACGGGGGACGGAAGAGAGGAGATAGTCGTTTCCACAATTCAGGGCGATGCAAGGGTACTTCACCTTGAGGAGGATGGTTCCGTCAGTGAGATAGCACGTTTTGGAGACCTAGCACCAATTGCTACTATGGGAATAGGAGACGTGACTGGCGACGGAGTCCCCGACCTTGTAGTAGGGGGACTCGACCACTCATTGAAAGTCATTGCGCTCCACAAAGAAGAACTTGAGATACGATGTGAATGTCCTCTCGGCACGATACCAACTGCATTGTGTGTTGCGAACGTCATGGGGGACGAGAAGGCCGAGGTGATTGTCGCAACGGACGATAACGCACTGAGGTGTTTCGGCTGGTATGATGTGACCCTCGACAAGCTGGCGCACAAGGTCGTCGAACGCCCAG
>CAZSTY010000103.1:0-5415 GCA_964609885.1 uncultured archaeon | reverse complement strand
GCACCTCGGAGGAGCTGAAGGCGTCGTGTACCTCCGCGACGTCAATCTCCTTGACCGCATGCCTGTACTCTATCCCAGCCATGTCATAGGCCATCTCGCCTGAACGACGACAGGCCGCAAACTCTGTCATGTCGGGATATCCGGCACCATACCGTTCGGTCCATCCTGGGAAGGCCAGCCGGTCGCCAGCACGAATTGTGCAGCTGCTCAGGCCGGCGCCATCTATGATGACGTACTTGCCATCAGCATGTTTCTTCGCCCACTCCTCACTGGTGACGAGCGCGAAAGAGGCACCGCGGCTCATGAGGCAGCAATCGTAACGCTTCAGTGGATAGCTGATGAGCCTGCTCTGCATGATGTCGTCGACGGTCAGGTCACGCTTGTACTTCTTGTACTCTCCACGATACCACTGTGACTTCGGATTGTCAGCGGCGTAGTTGCGGTTCTTCAGTGCAGCAAGAGCGAAGTCTTCCTCTGTGAGGTCATGCTCCTTCATGAACTTGTAGGCCATTGCTGCGTAGTAGATGGGGTATATCCCTCCGGCCAGTGCCTCGTATCTCGTGTCCGATGCCAGTGCAATGAACTCGGAGCCCTGCGACTGCGTGACGTTGTCCATCGTTTCCCAACCTGCAACGCCAACGACATCAAACATGCCAGATTTCACAGCCAGAAAGGCTGCGTACAGCGCAGACCCTCCAGTATTGCCACCATTCTCCACACGGAAATGCGGAACACCGACCAGCCCCAGGTGATCGTGCACAACCCACTCTGGACAGAGCTGCTTGCCAAAGTGCACCGAGAAGTGAGAATACACCATGAACTCAATGTCCCGGAGATGAAAGTCCGGGATGTCATGCTGCGTTTCAACGATGCAGTTGGCAATCATGGCCTCCGGAGTGATGTGCATCGGATAGCCAAACGGGGTGGTCGCACCGCCTGCTATACAGACTCTACGACTCATCTCTCCAAACGTCCTTCCTTCTCGCCTCCTCGTCGGGAGGGCCTCAGTGAGCTTCGGCCTCCGCAGCCCGATACTTAACACCTTCGGGCAGCTCTGTTGTGTGGTCGAACAAGTGCTGCGCATCGGAAACGACTGTCAAGGAGGCCCTAGGCCATCATCACTGACTTGACGAGAGCCGCGGCGTGGTGACTATCGATGGTCTTCTTGGTATGCTACTTCACCGAGATGGTGCCTTCATTCAGCAGCCCACGTATCTCACTGGTCTCGAGATATGTTTCCATAGTAAACATGGTCAGGGTTCGCTCCACCTCAGGAATCTCCCTGAGAAAATCGACAATGAAACTGTTCATCTCCCTGACGTTTCGTGTTCGAACCTTCAAAAGAACGTCAAACTCGCCACTGAGTACGTGAACCTCTTGGACGAAAGGATGTTGTGCTATGCTCTTGCAGAAGCCACGTTGAGAGAGGACCTCCTCCGAACCGGGGGCACGGTAGCGGATGCGCACGAGAATAAAGGCGAGAGTCGCCCTGTCGACGTACGCTGGCTCGATGACACATCTATAACCAGTGATCACTCCGGACTTCTCCAACGACTTGATGCGGGCGTGAACGCTCGAAATGCCTCGACCCACCATCTTGGAGATCTCGGATATCCGAATCTTACAGTTTTGCTGTAGAATCTCAAGTATCTTGAGATCAGTCTTGTCTAGGGAGGGCGAAATTCTTTCGGCCATACCGAAAGGATGACGAAAGGACATGAAATGTTTTCCGGATTTTGCAGAATAGAGTTATAGTCATAGGTGTGGACGAAGGCCCAGTCGGAGGAGTATCCCATGAGTCACTGGCCTGACCAACCTCGATTCCTGAGACTTCTGTTCTCGTCAGCACATGGCACGACTCGCTCCGTAGAAGTCGGATACGACCGGAAGGATGACGTATGGCATAGTGGAGTCTGGTTTGACGGATCTTCTGTGCCGGGACTCGAGAGAGTGAATGCCAGTGACCTACTCCTCCGACCTATTTGGAAGGAGCCTATGGTTCAACCATGGGACAGACGCGTGGCATTCGCACTGTGTGAAGTGCGCGATGTCAACGGAAACCCGCACCCACATGACGTGAGGAACGTTCTGCGCAGGGTAGCCGCAAGGGCGAGGGAGCTCGGGTACGCACTCAAGATTGGAGCTGAGCTTGAGTTCTATCTTGTCGAGAGGAACGGGGACGGTGGTGTAAGACCAGCCGATGCAGGTGGGTACCTGAGCGCCCCCCCACTCGACCAAGGTCTATCCCTTCGCCGTGAGGCCGTGGAGGTCCTAGACTCTGTTGGAGTGCCAACCACATCCCATCACCATGAAGTGGGTAGCGGACAGCATGAGATTGGCATGCGCCATTCCACCGTACCAGAAGCGGCAGATAATGTGATCGTGGCACGGCTTGCAATCTCCGAACTCGCGATGGAGAGAGGTCTCGTGGCGACATTCATGCCAAAGCCATTCGAAGGACTCCCCGGGAATGGTATGCACCTCCATCAGAGCCTATGGGATTCCGAACGCAATGTCAATCTCTTCGCAAGCGAAGAGGGCAGTGGTCTCTCCGAGCTGGCCCTTCACTATATCGCAGGTATACTTGAGCATGCTCGGGCCCTGACAGCGATCGTGGCCTCGACGGTCAATTCGTTTAGACGACTCCGACCCGGCTTTGAGGCTCCAACGTGCATTGCGTGGGGCCCGAGGAACAGGACTACAATGATACGTGTGCCCCAGTTCTCGGGTTCGTCCAGCGCCGCACGCGTGGAGGTTCGTTGTCCCGACCCGTTATGCAGCCCGTACCTAGCAATGGCGGCAATCCTTGCCGCGGGACTGGACGGCATCGAGAGAGAACTACCGCCCCCGGAGCCGGCGACACACAACCTATTCGAAGACGAGAGTGAGTGTGACTCTCTCCCTGATAGTCTTGGTACTGCACTGGAGGCCCTAGGGCACGACGGCGTGATACGTACAGCGCTGGGTGATACTCTCACAGACTATCTTGTGGCATCGGGCAAGAGGACATGGGAGGAGTTCTGCAGGACGGCTAACGGCGACGAACAAGTCACGTCGTGGGAGATGAGTCGGTATCTCTTGGCGGCGTAGTCAAAAGACTTGTATCGTCCGGGGCACAACTCCAAGGTAGAGGAGATTGCAATGCCATTCTACGAGAGTTCAGAGCAACTCAAGGATGTGTTCACCCGGTTCTGGGAGAAAGCTCAGGAGCAGAAAGATGTCATGGATAAGCTTGCCAAGTCGAAGGTTGTTGTGAGATTTGATATAACCCAGCCGGACCTTCAGATAACCATCGACTTCAAGAACCCCCAGCCCGGGGAGAGCCCCGGTAGACTCTCCTTTGAGTCGGATGTGGAGCCCGAGCTTGTCGTGTGGAGCACGTCAGAAACCACCAACAAGTTCTGGCAAGGGAAGCTGAACGTGACTCTCGCGATGGCGAAGGGGCAGGTCAAGATGCAGGGCTCCATAGCCAAAGCACTGGGGCTGCTTTCCAAGATCAAGCCTCTCTTCAAGATCTACCCAGAGGTACTAAGAGAAAAGGGTCTGGATCACATGGTGCTGTAGAGCGTACCGAAGGGATGACCGTGGTGACTCTGAGAACAGTTGACCGAATTGAGATAGTACCACTTGTGGACAACCTCATTGATTGGACACGCGTTGAGAGGGACAGAAGAGCAATCTCGCCACGAGTGTGGGTCGACTCGGAGAGAGGTGACCCCGATTACGTGCAGGGTGGCCATGGGCTGTCAATGCTTGTTACGGCAGTTGTGGGCAACGAGCAGAGGACTGTGCTGTATGACACCGGCCCTTCGAACAGACTGTTGGAACACAACGCGAGAGCGCTCAACGTAGACATGACAGAGATAGAGGCTGTCGTCCTGTCTCATGGTCACTGGGACCACTTTGGCGGCCTCGAGTGGGCGCTGCAGGCCATCGGTAGGCACGGGGTACCAGTATATGTTCATCCCCGCATGTTCTATCCGCGTTCAGTGCGCCGAACGGGACTACTCCGCGAAACTCGCAGACGCCTTGCGGAGGTGATCTCTCTTGACAGGATTCGCGAGTTGGGTGGGGCCCCGGTGGACTCGGTGGAGCCTACTTTCCTTGTGGAGAACCTATTCGTCGTGAGCGGAGAGGTACCACGAGAAACCCCATATGAGAAGGGCTTTCCCGGCCATGAGGCTCTCATTGAAGGCACATGGGTGGACGACCACTTATTGATAGATGACAGGTGCCTCATTGCCAGCGTGAGGAATCAAGGTCTGGTCATCATCTCGGGATGCAGCCATGCTGGAATCGTCAATATGACTCGTCACGCGTTGCGAGTCACGGGAGAAACCAGAGTGGCTGCGATCTTCGGAGGACTCCATCTTCTCAGTGCCAGCGCCGAAACTATCCGAATGACCATTGATGATCTTGCAAAACTGGATCCTGCGTTGCTCGTCTTGGGTCACTGTACCGGGTGGAAGGCACAGGCGCAATTTCTCAGGGCGTTCGGCGAGAGATTCATTCCCTCAAGTGTGGGCATGAAGTACATTGTTTCTTCTAGTCAGGATTGAATCCTTGCAACACCATCGTGAATCTCTGCTATCAGTCCATCTCGGTCTTTCGCAAGATGTACCTTCAGTCGTTTCCAGGTCTCTGAGCAGTTCTTGTACTCCACGCCCACAATCCCATGTATCACACGATCTACGTCCCTCTTGTCAATCTTGGCCAAGTCGACACCGGCCTCATCCAAGATATCGCGGATCCACCTGAAGTAGCACGTCATGATGTATCTCCTCATCTCTTCCCGTGGCCAAGACTCAATCGCCTGTGCATGCCGCGCCGAAACGTATTTCAGATGTCCTCAAGGAGAACCTATAAATGGACTCGTCGTGAGTTCACCATAGTTAATAATCAGGGAACGATGGACGATGACTGAGAAGAAGATAACGAAGGACATGAGCATCACAGAGGTCGTGATGAAATACCCTGAAACGGTTGGAACATTCATGGAGTATGGCCTCCACTGCATCGGATGCGTTGCTGCTCGCTATGAGAACATTGAGCAGGGGGCATACATTCACGGAATCCCCGTCGATGACCTCATTGAGGCACTCAACAAGACTGTCAACGAGTAGACGGGTCTTGGAGATCACTCGGGCGGTTTCACCCTGCCGTAGAGCCGGCCCGATTCTTCCTCCGACATCTCAAAACTGTGTTCGGGGTCGGGAAAGATGCCCGAACGCACTTCTTCTGCATACTGGCTTACAGCATCCACAATGACGCGTCTGATGTTGGCATACTGCTTGACGAACTTCGGCTTGAAGTCTTCGAACAGGCCAAGCATATCCCACAGAACGAGTACCTGACCATCGCAGTGTGGACCAGCCCCAATGCCAATCGTCGGCACGCTGACCGACTCGGTGATTG
>CAZSTY010000102.1:0-5482 GCA_964609885.1 uncultured archaeon | reverse complement strand
ATTGATTGTATCTCTACGAGACTTCCGCAGGCTGCATTCTACATAATGCCAAAGATAGAACTCAACGGGCGATGGAAAGACGACACTGAGTTTGTGCTTGACGTACTGAATTCAACAGGTGTTGTCTTTGTTCCCGGCTCAGGCTTCTGCCCCAAGTATGGTGCCTCTCACTTTAGAAGTGTCTTCTTGCCTCCGCCGGACATGATATCTGAGGCAATGGATCGCCTTGAGTCTTTCATGAGCAAGAGAGCATAGCCGGGCTGTCCTCGTCACAGCTCGGCCTGCTTTTTCTGAAGGATATCCGCCACCTCGTCTTGCAGCTCTCTCAGGATGCCCAAGGCCAGCTCAACCTTCTCCGGGACCGCCGGGCGCTCACCAGGCTGCAAAATAGATGCAGCTGCAATCTCTTCGCTCTTTCCACGGAGTGTGGCAAGCTTACTTCGAATCTCTTCGATTGCGTTGCGTGTCTTCGTACGCCTTGCGGCCTCCTCCGGACTGTCAGTCGTGGCGGCTGTCGGCAGCTGCGCGTAGACCTGTTCCAAGCTGGCTACAACCTCTGAGATCTCGCCTCTCAGCTCCTGCGCTTTTCTTGCGATGTCTTTCAGTTGGCGCGCACTATCATCCCACTGGGCGAGGGCAGGCTGAGCCTCGGCGTTCGCCCGTGCGATTCCTTTCTGGATGGCAGCAACGAGGTACTCTCTCAGCCCCTCAATGACCGCCTTTGCGAATGCCTTCTTCTCACTCTCGCGAGTCTGTTTGACACGAGCTATCAGCTCATCGTCCCCAGTGAGACTATCAAGCGTGTCAACCATCTGATTCACAACGGCAATCCTTGCCTTGGCTGTATCGAGTTCCTTCTCACCTATCTCAGTTCGTGCTCTTACCAACGCATCAGAGAGCGCATCCACAACACGGAGGAGGGGCTCGGACTCAAGACCCGACTGTTCGATGCTGCTTCTCAGGAGGCTCAGTCTTCCCTCCGTCACATCAGCGTCGTGCTGCAGCTTTTCCGTCATCTTGAAGTCCTTGAGAACGAGCGTGCCGGGGCCCGCCTGCAGAGTGTACTCTGTCTTGAGCATATCGAGATAGGTCCCCCGGACAAGGACCTCGTACTCTCGTACTCCCTCCAGTTGCTCGGCTGCCCGTGCCACGATCTCCATCGTTACCGACTCGCCCGGTGGAATCGACGCAAATGACTTGACCTTCTCACCTGACACGAGGACCAATCCATCGTCAAGGTACCACTCGGCCTTCACATCCAGCGCGTCACCATCGCCTGCATTCGTTATCACGACTTGAAGGGGAAACTCCTCGCTGAATGTCATGTCCACTGGGATCTCCAAGTGGGCCTGCACCTTGGGAACTTTCAGCTGTCCCCTGAGAATCTCCCTTGCCATGTCCAGGCCCTTGTCCACGTACTTGATGAACTGCTGAGCATTGGCATTGGAGAGGGCGGCCTTGAGCTCGGTCACGACAGCATTCTCCGCAGAGGCGAAAGAGTCAATGTCAACAGACCTGATTGCGCTCTCGAGCATCTGCGGTATCTGACTGAGCCGAATGGTCGCCGGAAATCGCAGTTTCGATGCGTTCTTGGCCGAGAAGGCGCGTGCAGCCTGGAACGCCTTGTCTTCCATGCCTATCATGAGATATATCATGCTGGCTGCGACGGCCAGAGCTGTACCCTTTTGGGTCTCGGCGTCTTCACCCCACATGAGGTGTTCGCCGGAGGCGGCTAGCAGGTCTTCTGCTGCTCTGGCATAGGCGCGTATTGCCCGTTCCGAGTCCGCAAGGTCCGCGTACACGTCACCGGCAAGGCACATGTTCAGTGCCGCGTTCTTGTAGCTCTTGGACGAACGATAGTTCTCCGCGGCCTTCTCATATGCCTCCGCTGCTTTCTTGTAGGTCTCATGTGCCTCTGTATCCTTGCCCTCCCGCTCAAGAGCCTCTGCAGCAGCGACGTATTTCTTCCCTGCCTCCACAAAGGACTGGTTGAGCGACTCCTTTGTGGCCTCTTCAATCAGACGCCTTACGCCTTCATCAGCCATCTTGCCAACACCTCAGCACATGTTCGGCCCGTGCCGGTTACCGCCCACGGGCGACTCCAATGGGGAATACAACCGCCTAGTAGACCTCTCTAGGTGACCGCTTCAGTCTTTCGGGGAGCGCGCCACCATGTCCCTCGATGACAAGTTCATAGCCCCTGCCGATGCGCCCCCTCTTTGCTGTCTGGAAACCGGACCTCTCGATTGACCGCGCGTTGCGCTCGGCGGCACGCCGTTCAATCATTGAGACTCCGTTTGGAACATAGAGGATCAGTTTCTTCTGAGCGTCATCAACTTTCAACGTGATTGGAGTGGTCGGTTCCCCTGTGCACTCATGAAAGCGGCTGTCACGATACTCAAGAATAGTCATGCTAGAATCCCATCCTAGGCTGTTTGATGTTTGAACTGCATTACGTGGCCACATATTAGATTTGCCTGTTTCACCAGAGGCGAGTCAGGAAAGGTCACAGAGAGGAGAAAAAGTAAGCATGAGGGCCATGACACGGGGCGGAGTGCCCGTCCAGGGCCCCTCACTGTTCGTGCGCCTGCCAGCTCAGTCCGGCGGCGGAGGCGGCGGTGGTACGTCTTCCTGTCGCGTGTCAATCTTTGCAAGTACCGAGTCACGCTTCTTCTTTGTGAAGAAGAAGCCCATCAGAATCAGTACCAGTCCGATGACTGCCACAACCGCTCCTACCAGCACGGTGTTTGCTCCAAGTGGCTCCATTCCCATCCGAGGAAGGAGAGCAATCACCGCGCCTGCTATGACCAGCAGAGCGCCGAAACAGACTGGTCCAGAACGAACGTGTTCACGCCATGTCAAGTAAGCCATATGTCATTCTCCCACGTGAGCCGGTCTCTCTTGCCGTCTCGTCTTATTCTAACGTCAGTCGGCCTGATTGATTTAAGATTGTCGGCGATGTGTTCCGTCACTCCACACTCAGTGTCACCCTGCACCCCGTCGACGACGTGTTGATGTGTATCTTCACTCCTGTGAGTTCGGCAATGCGCCGACCGAGTTCTTCGTGGAAGGCGCATGGGTAGCCACGTGGGATGTTCTTCATCTCCGGGTCGAGCTCCCGCGCCAGCCGCAGGAGCTGGCAGGTCCCTGTTTCAATCGTCACATCGTTCCCGCTTGTGACTGGAATTTGGTTTTCATCGGAACAGCTCTGGATGAGCGTGGCGAAGCCCCTGATAAGATCGTTTGCATCACCTGATCGACCCCATTCGTCAATGAGGCTGTCCGCAACCCTGCGGAACATGGCCTGAAGATGGCCCTCCGGCAGACCTGCACCGTAAATGGCCATGCCCACAAGAAGATGGCCTCTTGCATTGACACAGGACCTCCACAGGTCCTTTCCTCCAAGAGCGGCGATCTTAGGTACCGCTCCTAAGTGAGCAAAAGACCGTTCCTCAGCCGTTTCCGCAACGCTGTCAGGTGTGGGAAGCGACGTATCGCTGCTGGTGCTCTGTTCCGTTTCAGCAGATGTCTGCGTACCGACTCGCGTGCCATCGCTGCGGACGAGGTCTGGAATCTCATAGTTGGGGCAGATGCCTGACTCTTGGTAACGCCTTGCAAACTGCATCAACCGACCAGCGCACATAGCAACAGAGTGCCGACTGAGTCCCTCGATTCTTGCGTGACCATATATCACGCCCACCATGCTCTCAAGGTCAAGGCTGTTCATTGTCTTCTCTGCGATGATCTTCTTTCCCCTCACAACTCGGATTGCCCACTTCTCGTCCATGACTCCTGCCTGGGCCGCATAGCTAGTGTTGGTGATTCCGACAAGCGGGGAGATCGGATAGAAGTCGCCCATGTTCAGTCCCTCGTTGCGCCGGTCTGTCGGATGCGCTTTGTTCAAGTGCCTTCAAAAGCATATCGTGTGTGTAGACTCTCTACTCGTTCTCGCCCGAGCTCTCAAACTGTACGCGCACTGTCAGGATTGCGTGAGCATCGACGGGGAGTGTGACAGTTCGTCCCTTGGCAGGCAGCTCGCCTATCTCGTGTTCTCGTAGGTCTACAAGCACAGCTGACTTCAGTGGCCTGTCAAACTCCAATGTCGCAGAGCCTCCATGCCCGGCCGGTTCGTACAGCCTCACCAGAACCTCGTTCTCGTGGCGACCCGGTCTGACGCTGGACACCACTAGGTCCATCCCGGATATCGTCAGAAGTGAACCTGTGCTAACATCGTTTCCTGTGCCAGCGTCGAGAGGGACTGCCATGAGAGGCAGCCTGTGCTCTGCCGCGGCTCGCCAGACCTTTCCCTGTTTCCAATCTCCGGCGTGCGGAATCAAGGCATAGCGGAACATGTGAGGGCCGTGTTCCAATGCGGTTTCCGACTCAACGACATCGTCGTCGGTTCCTCGTGAGAGATGGTCTACGCTCCGTAGTAGTGTGATTCTGAGGAGTCCGTCCCTGAAGGAGAACTCATGTAGTCCGACTGTGCTGAACGTGACCCCTAGGTCCGGCCCAGCGCAGTCCACCCAGTCAAGGGCCGCAAACGTCCCTGCCGTCTTTTCGACCCAGCCAGTTTCGTCTTGACTTGTTGATCGTTCCTCTGCGCCGAACTGTGCGCCCACCGTGACACGTTCAGAAAACACCGTCAACGGGAATTGAATCGAGACGCGCTTGTCCTGTCCTCGAAAGTCAAGTTCTGTTTCAAAGTCAATCCTGTCCAAGGAGTCGTACATGGTGATCCTCTGTACCCGGCCAGACCCCGCAATGCTTCCTGAGATCTCCACCACTGCACGCACAGGTCCGTCTTCCACGATCTTGACATCGCCTGAGACCCTGAGCGACGTGATCTCTGTGCCTTGGGGTGACAGGCGGCTTCGATCGTGCCTGTAGAGGTCCCCAACATCGTTCTCCATCACAATGATATTGCCACTTCCACGCAGCACCTCAAACTGGTTCTCCTTGTCGTACACTCGTGTTATTGCGCCGTTGAATCGGTCCACCTCGATTGAGAATCGCCCGCATTCGATCCAGTTGGGCCCTGTCTTCACGTGATTCTCGAACTCTGGTCTTTCATCTGCGGGAACGACGCGGAAGAGCTGGTGGCCAAGACTCGGTACATCGGTCGCCACGAAGACAACCTCTGCTGTGGTCTCGTTCTCGTCGACTACTTGGTATGTGACACTCTCACCGTCGGGGCCCATGATCTCGAACGCCGGACAACCAACCTTCTGCTTGTCGATGGACACCCTGACGATTCCTCTTCGTGACCATGGCAGAGGATTGAATACAGCGACCCGCAATGCAGATTCGGAGTCGGTAATTCTCGATGCTATCTGCGTGAGAGTTTCCTCAAGCAACTCTTCCGCTTGGTCGATTGCCTGTCTATATCTTCTGACTGCCAGAAGATACGGCCCGTCTGCGATGGTACCCCTGATGATGTTGTGGTCTTGATTGAACATCAAGATTCTCCATAGATTCTCAA
>CAZSTY010000101.1:0-5510 GCA_964609885.1 uncultured archaeon | reverse complement strand
TCTTCGAGTCTGTAGAGTACCAGCACCAAGACGATACCAATCCCCCATCCCAGCCCAACATCTCCCAGGTAGTGACCACCAAGGTAGACCCTTGAGATGCCGATGAGAAATACAAGAATGACTGCGAGCGCTGTCATCCAGAAACGTCTGGCCTTTAGTGCAATCCACCCGAAGAGCATGGACGAGTTCTGAGCATGACCACTTGGCGTGCTGTAGTTCGTCGCTTCTACGCCTGGGTACCAGTAGCTGGGATCGGGACGCGGATTGGCAATGGCCAGTTTCAGCCAGTAGTTGGTCACCACAGAGACCAGAAGAACATACGCGGTGATGATCGAGTCCCTCTTTCTGTACGTCCAGTACCCGACCATGATCAGTGCGACGTAGAACAGCTCGGAGCCGAGTTCCGTTATGGCCCTAAAGAATGCCCCTGCCCATGGCAGTGCGTCTCTGAGGGCCTCAGTAATGCCGGGGTCGAAGAACATCTCTCTCACATCCTCTCAACCATCAATACAGGTTTCCTGTGTTCGGTGCCAGAAAAAGCCTGCGAATCTTCGCGCGGTTGTTCGGCGCACAATCAATAACGCTTATACTACACCCAGCAGCCTCCAGCTATGGAGGCCTGCAGTTGGTCCTTGAGAGTCTGAAGCCAAGACATGTCTGGGAGATTTTTGAGAATGTCCTTGCGGCAACGCCGCGAGAGTCAAAGAAAGAGGAAAAGATCCGGGCTGCAATAAAGAAATGGCTCCAGCAGCAGGTGGAGTCTAAGGGCATTGACATCGATGTCCGCGAGGACGAGACCGGCAACATCCTGATTAAGGTGCCCCCAACTCCTGGCATGGAGTCATGTCCGTCGGTGATGCTGCAGGGCCATCTTGACATGGTCTGCGAGACCGACCGACCTGACGGTTTTGACTTCGACACTCAGCCCATTCCAGTGCGGATCATGCCGGACGGAGAGTGGGTCGACGCTGATGGCACGACTCTGGGTGCCGACAATGGAGTCGGTGTCTCCATGGCCCTTGCTCTGTTAGTCGATGAAGACGTGGTTCATGGTCCGCTTGAGATTCTTCTCACGGTTGATGAGGAGACCGGCCTGACAGGGGCATTTGGGCTGGATGTTGACACGCTCGACCCACAGAGTCGACTGCTTGTTAATCTGGACTCTGAGGATCTGGGCGTCATAACCATAGGCTCCGCTGGGGGTGGCGAGGTGGAGTTCGCAAGAGACCTGTCCATGGAGGAGCCGTCCAGCGATATGGTGTTTCTGCGCGTATCGGTCTCTGGTCTTCGCGGTGGCCATTCTGGGGCGGAGATTCATCTGCACCGTGCGAATGCCAACAAGTTGGTCGCTCGTATGCTCTCCGCTGTGACCACGGATCACAAGGTCGTACTATGTTCTTGGAGCGGCGGAAGCAAGCACAATGCGATCACTCGTGAGTCTGAGGCGGTCATCGGTGTCAGACGAGCCGAGCTCTCTGCCGTGAGAGAGGTTCTCAATCGGGAGAAGGCGGCCATTGTTGAGTACTACAGCCAGAAGGTGAGCGGCTCAGTTCTTGAGCCAGACATTAGAGTCACAGTGACTGAGGTCGATCCTGCATCTCATCTGTCGCAGGACATCTCCCGCAAGGTCATCTGGTCCATCAACGCGATTCCACATGGCCCCAAGAACTTCTCACCGCAGATACCTGAGTTGGTGGAGACCTCATGTAACTTGGCAATAATCAAGACGGAAGAGAATCGCATGTCTGTGCTCGTGTCTGCCCGGAGCAGTGTTGACGAGGAGCTCGAGTCATTCAGACGCGAGATTGGTGACATCGGTCGTCTGGCTGGATGGAATGTGACGATAAGTCAGAGCTATCCCGGATGGGCGCCTGATCCTGACAGCCCGTTTCTGCAGTTTGTGCGCAAGACCTACGAGGAGGCGCTTGGCCGTGAGGTAAGGGTTGAGGCAGTCCATGCAGGCTTGGAGTGCGGAATCATCGGGGCGCGGATTCCGGGCATGCAGATGGTATCAATTGGCCCTACGGTGAAGAACCCGCACACACCCGACGAGCGAGTCAGGATAGAGGACGTGAAGATAGTCTATGAGTTCCTCAAGGCACTCCTCAGGAGCCTTCCTGACGCGGGGCTCTAGGGCTCCCAGTCACGTCAGACTGTCCAGTCCCAGTCTGGCGATTTGCTCATCAGATGGTCGCCCGGTGGACCTGTCCCATCCGCGATAGTGGTACCACTTGTCAAGCTGGGCCTCCACGTCAGGCACATGTTCCTCCGTCGGCCCCTCAAGAGGACGGAGGATGATCTCTGGAAGCCGTTCGTTCCTCGGGTCATAGCCCATCTTGAGATTGAACATCCTCATGAGGGTGAAGATACGCTCTCCGGCCATCTTGAGTTCCTCAATCGTGTAGTCCCAACCCGTGACCAGTCTGATGAGTTCTACGAGCTCCTCTGACTGGACTGGGTAGAAGTGGCAGACGATGAGCGAGTTCGTGACACATCGCAGGTCCTGAAGCCTCGCCGCCACGTCGGCCTCGTTTGCGAACCTGTCCATACTCGCTATGTCCCACTTCTCGTCCTCGATGCCCATCTGTACATTGTACATGTCCCCAGTCATGTGGCAGGCACCGCGCGGTGAAGTGGCATATGCAACAGCCATCCCAGAGAACGCGCGAGGGTCGTGTTGTGGAAGTTCCAGACCGTTGACCTGTGCGGCCAGCTGAGGCACACCAAATCTCTCCCCGAACGCTAGAGTGCCTTCAGCCATGAGGTCGCCAACGCCCTCCCTGTGTGCTATCTTCCTGACAAACTCAACGGCTGCATCGGGGTCTCCCCACTTCGGTGCTATGCCATCGAGGTCATCCGCCGTTATGACACCCTCGTTGTAGAGGTAGTATGCAAAGGCGATGACATTGCCTGCACTGATGGTGTCAATCCCCAAGAGGTCCATCTCCTTGTTCAGGAAAGCAAGCGCCTCAAGATTGTCATTGAGTATCAGGGATCCCACTGTGCTGGTGGTTTCATACTCGGGACCCACGAACCGACCCGTGGCATACTTGCCCTCCGTAATCTCGATCACGCGGCCACACGCAATCGGGCACCTGTAGCACGATCTCTTTCCAACTAGGATAGACTCCTTTACCGTCGCACCACTGATGCCGAAGCCGTCGAAGTCCGAGACTGTGTAGTACCCGGCTGGCATCGACCCCCACATCGCGATTGCCATGTCTACAAACCCAGCAGTTCCCACGTCTGAGTACATCTGGAACGTGGGAGTTTCTCTCTTGTCGTCATTGAGCGACTTGCAGTACTCGTCCAACCGCTCCGGCTCGGCAACAGGCACGCTCCGGTCGCTCCCGTGGACCACAATCGCCTTGAGCTGCTTCGAACCCATGACGGCCCCCAGGCCCGTTCTACCAGCAGCACGGAACTCATCGACTATCACACCAGCGTACTTCACGAGGTTCTCGCCCGCCACCCCGATCCGGGCCACTCCCGCCCGTCTATGACCGGTTTCTTCTCTGAGGATGTCCCACACCTCCTGTGTGTCCCGCCCCCAGAGATGAGAGGCATCGCGAATCTCAACAGAGCCGTCCTCGACTAGCAGGTAGGATGGCCTGTCGGCTCTGCCAGTGATCAGTAGACCGTCGTGGCCAGCAAACTTTAGATCGGCACCGAGGTGACCTCCAAAGGTGCTGTGCGCCCACAGTCCAGTCTGGGGTGAACGCGAGCACAGCGACGCCTTGCTCCCTGTGGGCACAGCCGTCCCCGCGAAAGGCCCAGTCATCAACAGGAGCGGATTCTCTGGTGACAGAGGGTCGGTGGATTGTTCTATGATGTCGTACAGTAGTCTGCACGCCAATCCCGCCCCGCCAAGAAACTGTCTGGCCAGCTGCTCATCGAGCGGAATCTCTCCGACCTTGCTGGTGCTCAGGTCAACACTGAGGATATGTCCCCGGTACCCCTTCATCTATCCCATCGCCCCCTCAGAACTCCACGCGTGTGCCAGCGTACATGCACTCATAGATTCGCCTTATGTCCTCCGCCTCCACATCGCGCGGAGTCATTGTGATGCTGGTGTCCATCATTGCGTAGTCGACAAGATGCTCCAATGACTCTTCGAACTTCTCTCTTGGTACTCCCGCATCTCTCATACTTGCCGGGAACTCAATGCGCTTCTGCAGGTCTCTGATACGGTCCGCAAACGCTCTAGCAGCAGCCTCGTGATCCTCCTCGTAGACACCCACTGAGGCACCAAGCGCAGCGATGTGAGCGGCGGTCTCAGAGTTGTCGTGGGCTGCGAATTCTATCACAAGCGGCAGAGCGAGTCCAACCGCAAGACCGTGATGCAGTCGAAGAACAGACCCGAGGCTGTGGCCCAGTGAGTGAGCCAGACACACTTGCGAGTTGCTGAACGACATCCCCGCAAGACAGGCAGCCACGAGCATCTTCTCTCGGGCCTCAAGATCGTTGAGGTCGTCGACCGACTTTGGCAACCACTCAAACACCATCTGCACGGCCTGAACACTGCAGGCGTCGGAGAAGTCATTCTTCCAGATTGAGATGTATCCCTCCACGGCGTGGGTCAGGGCGTCCATCCCGGTGTACGCGGTCAGATCCCTGGGGAGTCCCCTCGTCAATTCCGGGTCGAGAATCGCAAGGTCCGCCACCAACTCGGGGTTGATTGTCGCGAACTTGCGTCCGGTTTCATCCTCGCGAACCACGATTGCGCGGGTCGCCTCGGACCCTGTCCCCGCAGTCGTAGGAATGCATACAAGCCTCGCCTTGGCACGCAGGCCCAACTGGTCAAAGGGGCTGAGTGCCTCAAGCTTGATGTCGGGACGCTCATAGAGTACCCATGCGGCCTTCGCGGTGTCCATCACGCTACCACCGCCCACGGCCACAATCAGGTCTGCATTGGCCTGCTCAAGCGCTCCTGCTGCGTTCTTCACAACCGAGACCCTCGGATCAGGCTCGGCCCCGTCCCAAATGGTGACTGTACGTTCTCCTCTATCAAGAATCTCTTTGACCCTATCGGGAAAGCCGAGGCTCTTCACAACAGGATCAGTGATGACCACAACTCTCTCACCACGGACTTGCTCGAGCTCGTCGAGGGCATCCTCTCCGAAGGCGACCTTCGGTACGTCAAACCACCATACCATCCTCTATCCCAACCGGCAGACTGGTCTTGAGACCAGTGCCCAACTGGTTGCTCCGGCGACTATTATTCGTTCTTGCCGCCCCGCAGAGAGGCCGAAGGCGGTCTCATTCGTCTAGGAATCTCGTTGGGACTCTTGCCGCAGTGGCCACAAGCTCCATCGCAGCCTTCGTCGCCCTCATCACCTTGCCGTAATCACCCGTCAGCTTGAACTTTCGCTGCATGATTCCCTTGATTGGGTGAATCTTCCCGGCAAAGAGAGCCTTCCAGTTCTCGTAGGGGCCGGCATAGACAAACTCTGCAGTATCGTCGGGGCCAGCCATCTTTGCACTGCGGCACTTACCGTGCCACAGGTCAA
>CAZSTY010000100.1:0-5580 GCA_964609885.1 uncultured archaeon | reverse complement strand
ACCACCTCGGCATGGACACAATCTCGTGCGGCAAGACGATAGGCTTTGCAATGGAACTCTCATCGAACTGGATCCCTTTGTGCAGGACGAGATCATCGCCCGCACAGAGTTCAGCGGAGAACATGTCTAGCAGGTTTCAACCACGGCGACCATAAGTGAGCAGCATCACATGATGCTGACACTCATCCGCACCACTTGCTCTCCTAGGCCAAGGTGCCCTCCCACAGTTCGCTGGGTCTACGCGACACTGTCGCCGCAATCGTTGTGCCGACAATCAGATGAATTGGGATTGGCCCTGCGTACGCATAGAAGCCCGAGGTAGACCATAGGATGATTGAGGGGAATGACATGAGAAATCCCGGCAACACACTGAGGATTGCAGAGGCGACCAATCGGGCCGCATTCCAGCGCCTCTCCGAGTATCTCACCACACCGAGCGCAAAGACGAGTGTTGGTGCAGTGACTGGGAGCATCAGAAATGTTAGCATGGGGTCCAGTACCGCGATTCCGATACCGTGTCCGTACGGTGAGGCGCCGTAGTACCAAATCAGACCATACGCTGTGTATGCAGCAACATAGTATCCTGCTGGTCCCCATGCCACAAAGGGCATGACAAGTGCCGGTGTGATGGCGCAGACTGACACCATGATGGCCCATATCCGCCGTGGTGTCAGCCACTCATGCTCGGTGTGTGTCTTCAATGTCCCAGCCCCTGCGCAAGGCAGGAGGGCGTCGGATAAATCATTGACGGTGTCCTCTCATCTCGTGGGTGGCCGAAAGACGGACGGAACTAGAACACGGGAATGGTTTGGTGTTCGCACGTGCTCGTCTTCATTGTGACTCAGTTTCAGTATCCCTCTTCAACCCACCAAGGCTCAGTTTCAGCCGAGTCCTCCCACGGAGCAACGGGCCGTGTTCGTGCTATCTTGATCAAGACAGCACCCACTATGAAGTGAATCGGCACAGGGCCGGCGTAGGCGAAGCTGGAAACTGTGGCGAAATATACCATGTAAGAGATGCCAGCCATGAGAGGAATGATAATACTGACAACTCCCATGGCAAGCAACTTGGCTGTGTGCCACCTCCCCTGACAGTATCTGACCACGGCAAGGGCAAACAACAGTACGGGGAGTGTGACCGGAGTAGTCGAGATCATCATGAGCGGGTCAAACAAACGGATGCCCACACTATATTCACCGTACCCGCCATAGATGGCACCATAGTACCATACCATGGCGTACACCTGATAGTGCTCCACCTGAACTCCGTCGTAAGTCCAACTCGTGAACGGGTAGACCATGACGGGAGCAACTACGCTTGTGAGAACCATGATCAATGAAACCTGACGGATTGTCATGCGCGGCTTGAGAACCTGAACTTCGATCATCTCCTCTGTTCCCCACAGCCCTCGCAAGGGATTTTCCAGATAAATGTCAATCGGCCTCAGCCACGACAACTGACACCGCAGAGGTAGTCCTGCCACCTACTATCGGATTTCTCGTTGGATGAAGAACAGTGTTTCGATGAGCGTGGGCGGTGGACTGGAATGATGTTCAATGCATCCTTCTCTTTTGCCCGGCCCCAATGTTTTTAAGCGAATCACAGGCGTGAAGTCCATGTACAGTTTTGTTGGAAACGACTGGAACTATGCCAATCTGAGATGGCAGGTTTCAGAACAAGACTGAAACGGTGATAAAAATGGCGCAAATGGCAGGAACACCCGTGCTGATCCTCAAGGAAGGCACATCCCGTACGCGCGGCAAGAGCGCGCAGTACAACAACATAATGGCTGGAATCGTGATTGCGGACGCCGTCAAGTCCACCCTCGGACCGAGGGGCATGGACAAGATGCTCGTCGACTCACTCGGTGATGTGACAATCACGAACGACGGTGCTTCGATTCTGAAAGAGATTGATGTCCAGCACCCTGCCGCCAAGATGCTTGTTGAGGTGGCCAAGAGTCAGGACCAGGAAACTGGCGATGGCACCACCACCTCTGTTGTCATCGCTGGCGAGCTGCTCAAGAGAGCACAGGAACTGCTGGACATGAAGATTCACCCGACCATCATCGTTAGCGGCTACCAGAAGGCCGCCGAGAAGGCCACCGAGATCCTCAAGGAGATCGCCGTGTCGATGGAGGGTCTGGACAAGAAGACGCTTACCAGAATCGCAGAAACGGCCATGAACAGCAAGTCGGTCATCGGTGCGAAGGAGCATTTCGCCAACATCGCAGTTGAGGCCGTTCTCCAGATTGCCGAGGAGAAGAACGGCAAGATGAAGGCCGACATTGACATGATTGAGGTCATCAAGAAACAGGGCAAGAGCCTCGCCGAGACCGAGCTGGTCAAGGGCATGGTGGTCGACAAGGAAGTCGTCCATGCCTCCATGCCAAGGAAGGTCGAGGGCGCCAAGATTGCCCTTGTGAATGCACCCATCGAGGTCGAGAAGACCGAGTTCGACGCTGAGATCAAGATTGACAGTCCCGACCAGATCAAGGCCTTCCTTGCCGAGGAGGAGCGCATGCTCAAGGAGATGGTTGACAAGATTGTCGCCACTGGCGCAAACGTCCTCATCTGTCAGAAGGGCATTGATGACGTTGCTCAGCACTTCCTTGCAAAGGCCGGCGTGCTTGCTGTCCGCAGGGCCAAGAAGAGCACACTTGAGAAGCTCGCTAAGGCCACTGGCGGCAAGGTCGCGTCCAGCCTCGACGAGCTGAGCGAGGACTACCTCGGTACGGCCGGTGTGGTCGAAGAGGTCCGCATTGGTGATGACAAGCTCGTCTACGTGCGCGACTGCAAGGATCCGAAGGCTGTGTCCATCGTGATTCGCGGTGGCACTGAGCACGTTGTAGATGAGGCCGAGAGAGCCCTTCATGACGCGCTGTGCGTAGTCAGGAACGTCGTTGAGGACGGCACATATGTCGCAGGCGGCGGCTCCGCTGAGATTGAGATTGCAAAGCGCCTTGAGGCGTTCGCTTCCGAGGTCAAGGGCCGTGAGCAGCTGGCCATTGAGGCATTTGCTGAGGCCCTGAGGGTCGTGCCAAAGACCCTTGCTGAGAACGGCGGTCATGACCCGATTGACATCATCGCCGACCTCAACAAGGAGCACGCCACGGAGACCGGAATCTGGCACGGCGTTGATGTCTTCGAGGGCAAGACCAAGGACATGATGAAGTCCGGCGTCATTGAGCCGACTCGTGTCAAGTATCAGGCCATCCGCTCAGCAGCCGAGGCCGCTCAGATGATTCTGAGGATTGATGACGTGATTGCTGCGAAGGCTCAGCCACCAACACCGCCAAGCGGTGAGGGCGGTCAGGGCGGCATGGGCGGAATGGGCGGCATGGGCATGATGTAAGCCCGACTCTGCCGAGAGAACAACAACAGGAGCCTCTACGGCTCCTCAAACCTATTTTTCATGGAGATTGAGCACAGTGGTAAGAAGACTCCTCATCATCGGCATGATCCCCTTCGACTCCGGAAAGACCCAGCTGGCAATCCGGATTGGCGAACACCTCGTTTCGCAGGGGGAGCACGTGGAGTACTTCAAGCCACTGAGCGGTCACAACTACTGGTACAAGTACCGGCACACAATGAAGTGCATTGAGACCGGCCAGCTTGTATCCTATGATGCGTCACGAGTACGCGAGCGCGTCCCGTCGAGGGTATCGCCTCTTTTCACCAATCCCGTCCATACCTTGTTTGTGCCAGCACGACTGGAGCGTCCCGACAAGCCGTATCTGAACTCCCTCGGCTTTGGCGGATGGGACTCGTTCATGGTCCTCCAGAGATTTACGCGTGCCGACGGGGAGCAAGAGAGGTCCACGGTGCTCGTCGCAAGAGACCTCGTCGAACAGCGGAAGGTCATGATCGCGCCGGAGGAGGTTCATCGACTGACGGCGGAGGTCGAGACCGTGGACGTGAAGAGCTTGGAAGAGGCACAGGCCTACGAGAGGACCAATTTCGACAGGGCTGTCGAGAGCGCCTTCGAGAGGGTGGAGAGCAAGGCTGACACAGTCCTGATAGAGTCGTTTAACGACTCGGTGTGGCCTTGGGAGGGTCTCACCCATGTGGGTGCAGTCGTGCTCGTGGGACCGGGACACGCGTTTATGTACGACCCCGAGAAGATGAGGCGGGCCGCGCTGCTTGTGAGGCGAGGCGATGCCCCGCTCCGCGAGGTCACGTTCCTCCGCGTGGAGGATCTCCTGAGGCCTGTCAAGAGTTTCCACCTCAGTCCAGAGACAGGCCTCACTGATGACCAGCTGGAAATACTGCTTAGGCAGTCTGAGAAAGAATGATTAGGAATGTAGACATGAGCAACGAGTTGAAAGGGGAACGGAAAGATGACTGAAGACCAAGAATGGGACCTGGTTACTATAGGCGGTGGGCCGGCAGGCATGACCGCTGCAATCTACGGTGCAAGGTATGGACTGAAGACGCTACTCTTGGAGAGCGCAGTCCTTGGCGGTGCACAGGCCACCAGCCCGGGCATTGAGAACTACCCGGGATTCACGTTCATCTCAGGCATGGATCTTGCCGACCGGATGAAGGAGCAGGTGAAGAAGGCTGGCGCCACCATCAAAGAGATCGCTGAGGTGTCCAGCGTAAAGAAGAGTGAGAACGGGTTCGATGTGGAGACCCGCCGAGGCACCTTCCATGCAAAGGCCATAGTCTTCGCGACGGGCGGCGGCCACAGAAAGCTGAAGGTGCCCGGTGAAGAGGAGTTCACCGGCCGTGGCGTGTCGTACTGCGCCACCTGCGACGGACCGCTGTTCCGTGAGAAGACAGTCGCGGTCGTGGGAGGCGGAAACACCGCCGTCACTGAGGCCCTCTATCTCGCCGAGTTGACCGGAAAGACATACCTCATTCATCGAAGAGATGAGCTTCGTGCTGAGAAGGCGTTGCAGAACCAGATCTTTGAGAGTAGTGTGGAGATCCTGTGGGACACAATCGTCAAGGAGATACGCGGCGAGCAGGTCGTCAAGTCGCTTCTGCTCGAGAACGTCAAGACGAAGGAACAGCGGGAACTTGAGGTAGACGGTGTATTCATCGCCCTTGGAGTAGAACCCCTCAGCCAACTGGCAAAGGACCTCGGCGTCGAGACCAACGACTACGGCGAGATCAAGGTCGATAAGCTCCAGCGCACCAACATCCCGGGTGTCTACGCCGCTGGCGATGTCACGGACACCATGAAGCAGATCGTTGTCGCAGCAGCTGGCGGCGCAATCGCTGCCGACTCCGCGTACAAGTTCATCCGACAGCAGGAGAAGTAGACCCGCCATGCGACTGCGTCATCGAGTCCCGTTCCTCTACCTGCGACGACAGTTGAGGCGGGACCCAGTAGGTGTACTGCAGTTCTCCGACTGCTAGCGGCGGAGCCGTTCGTTTCATCCAGAGGAATTCCGTAGAGGGGCATTCTCGCGATGATTCCCGCCGAAATCCATGGCACGGGCACGGGACCAGTGCCCCGTGTCAATGCTCTCAAGCCCACACTAGTTTGACTGACGCTCTGCTTTGACGGTGATTCTTACAACGTGTCATATTCCGAAACCGTTAGGGGTCTGGTTCATCCCGTGAGTCATTC
>CAZSTY010000099.1:2028-5591 GCA_964609885.1 uncultured archaeon | reverse complement strand
ACCCCACCAAGTTTCCCACGATGATCAAGAGGGAGATTGAACGGGGTCTTGATGCGGACCGTCCGTGCCCCTATGGCAGAGGAGATGCTTCAAAAAAGATAGTGGACATATTGACCGAGCGATTGTCATAGGAAAGATGACAAAATCGGCGCCAAAAACGGCCCCAAATGGCCAATTTCGAAGGCAATTCAGACAAGCCTTATAAGCGGCCACAGGTGAGGCTCTCTTAACGTGCTTTAAGTGGAGAGGAAAACCATAATGAGCTTCGTTGTAAAGAGCAAAATCCAGGAGTTTGCAAAGAAGAACAACCTGATGGTTGGCTCTGACTTCTATGGTGCACTGGACAAGGAGATCGAGAGGATTCTTAAGGCTGCTGCCAAGAGGTGCACTGAGAACAAGCGGAAGACCTTGAAGGCCTATGATCTGTAGGCCAGTGGAACAGGAAGTTCACCCATGTGTGTACTTCCCGTTCACACTCTTTTTTCATATCGTCACTCTTATCAACCGATGTCGTGTGACGTGGCTATCCGACAGTGTGAGGATAGCCGGCAATGTACAGGGTGTGTCTGACCAACGACGACGGGCCGCACAGCGAGGGGCTCATCAGGCTTGCTGAGGCACTGGCTCGAGTTGTCGATCTCGTGGTCATAGTGCCTGATGGGCAGAGGAGTGCTACGGGGAAGGCTCTGACACTGAACCGACCATTGCGCGCCCAAGAAACTGCCAGAGAGGGCTACAGGCTCATCACCCACGATGGGACGCCGGCTGACTCTGTCGTTCTTGCGGACTGGTTCGCAAAGGATGTGGATTTGTTCGTGTCGGGAATTAACGCGGGTGCGAACGTGGGATATCAGAGCATGCTCACCAGTGGCACAGTCGGGGCCGCGTTGGAGGCGGCGCTGAAGGGCTATCCTGCAATTGCGGTTTCGGTGGAGGCCTCACCCTCGGAGTGGTTCAATCATGAGGGCAGCGACAGGGACTATGACAGAATCTGCAAGATAGTGAAGGACATTGTCATGCTCGTCTTGGAGAAGGGGATGCCACAGGATGTCGATGTGATTAACATCAATTTCCCATGTCATGTCACAAAGGACACCGAGATTAGAATCACACGGCCAACTCGTGTGAGGATGCGTAACGAGGTCGTGGAGCGGGTTGATCCGCATAACAGGAAGTACTACTGGCTCAAGGGCATCGAGGTCGAACCGCTCGCCGGCACCGACGCATATGCCGTCTTGAAAGAGGGCAACGTATCAATCTCACCAATCAGAATCGGTGGTGCGACAGAGGAGAGTCTGCTCAGGCTCAAGGAGTTTCTTGGGCTGTGACACGGGCAAGAGCCGCCCACAAGGCGTCTGTCGTGGGTCGCTCCAACGGTTTCCTCTTATCACCCTCGACAATCACTCGCTCGTTGTATTCCTCAAGGATTCGTCCGACAACCACGGCTGGTATCTCTGCTGAGCGCAGGGCTGCGACCACCTCTTCTTCGTGCCCCTCTCGACACGTCATCACCATGCAACCACTGCTGATGAGGGACAGGACATCAACATCAAGAACTCTGCAGATCTCCACAGTTGCGGGATGAATCGGAATCTGGTCCTTCCAGATCTCTACACCGACCTTGCTGGCGTCACACAGCTCATGGATGCCACCAGCCAGTCCGCCCTCCGTGGGGTCGTGCATGGCAGTGATGTGTCCGGTTGAAAAGGCCGTCACCCCATCCCGAACCACACTGATGTGCCTCCTGAGATCTCGTGCCTCGGAGAGGACCTCGTCACCCACAAGCGGCCTCAGATAGGCCTCTCCCTCTGCGGCCAGAATGGCCGTTCCCTCTATACCCACAGTCTTCGTCAGAATCACCGCATCGCCGGCTCTTGCACCGGATGATGTCACGTACTCTCCGTTCCCACAGACACCCATCATGAACCCTGCAATGATGGGACGGTCGAGTCCCTCAGTTATCTCCGTGTGGCCGCCCACCACTGATATCCCGAGCTCTGCCGCCGCCTCGTGAATCTGGTGAGCGATACGCTCAAGCTCGCCCTTTGAGCATCCCGGCGGCAAGAGGATAGACACAAGGAACCATCGTGGCTGCACTCCAAAGGTTGCGATATCATTGGCATTGACATTGACCGCCAGCCAACCTATGTCTTCGATAGAGCCGGTGATGGGATCGGTGGAAGCGACAATGATATGATCCCCCACTCGAATGAGCGAGGCGTCCTGCCCAAGCTGGGGGCCAAGTATGACATCAGGGTCGTGAAAACCAAGGAACGGGAAGACGATGTCTTTCAGAATGTCAGGGGGAACCTTTCCAGGGAGCATAGCCTTGGCCTCGCTATGTTGGGTGGTGCGCACAGGTCCTGTGCCATGGCGTATGAAAAGTGAATTCATCGATGCCCCGTTGCGGGACTCTCCTCACTCACTATGGGCACCAGGCAGATGTCAGACCTGCGCGCATGAGTGGCACACGCACTCCGCTAATAATCCCATCGAGACGGCAAAGCTATGAGAGGTACGCCTCCGCCTTCTTGAGCTCTTCAGGGCTAAGACGGGAGCGGGTCCGGCATGCCGCAAGGAAGGCACCGAGGACCGAGTCCTCCCTGAGAATCTCCCGTGTCAGGAACGCACGGCCCCCGCAGATACGTGCAACGAGAAACGCACCAAAGGTCCTACGGAAGGTGGGCACCGCCAAGATGGTCTCAATGACATCATGAAGGCCTTCCTTCTTCATACGAAGCGTACTCGCCAATTCCAAGGCATCGTGGTAGGGCAGCTTGAATACCCTGACCCAATTGCGCTCATCCGGATTGACATTGACCGCGACCACTCGAGCCTTCTGTTTCTTGGCCAACCTAGCAGCCCTCACGAGGTCCCGGACCGGTGTGTACTGAGCATGGCCAGGGCCCACCGACTGGGCGAGAGGGATGTTGGGAGAAAAGTCGGATACCACTACGATTAGCGACTCGACATCGGGGTTCCGCATCTTCTCGCGCTTTAGAGTTTCCAAGGCCTTCATGATGCCGTCTGCGAGCGGTGTGAGACCAGAGAGCCTGAGGCGTGCGAGTGCCCGGTAGATCTTGTTCCAGTTGCTGGTGGGTGCCTGCACCTCAACAGCACCGCTGTCCTTGAACGCAACGATTCCGACTCGGTCCCTTGAGCCACGGGTCTCGCGTTCGATTCTCTCGACTACCTTGCGAACATCGGACATGTGCGCGCGCATTGAGAGACTCACATCGATGACGAGGATCACTGTCAGTGGTGTTCGTGCGGTGAACACCTTCTCTCGAATGTCCTGCGGTGCTATCCTGAGAGGTCTTCCTCTCCGCCTCTTGCCCGTTCTCGCAATCGCCGCCAAGATCGTGGCCGGCACGTCTATGCTGGAAACATCGCCCGATGGCATGCGTGAACGAAGAGGACGACCCTGTTTTGTTGACTCGGAGGCCTTGAGCGTACCAGATCCCCGTGAGGCGACTCTCTTGCGAATCCAGCCGCCAGACGACACACGCGAACGAATCATTGCCCTCGCACGCAACTGTTCCACGTCAAAGAGGGCCTTCCCG
>CAZSTY010000099.1:0-2018 GCA_964609885.1 uncultured archaeon | reverse complement strand
CTTCCCGCTCTCGAGATCCGGGAGCTTGACAAAGAAGTCGCGTTCCAACGCAGGTGTCTCCCGGATGTCTGACTTGGGTCCTGCTATCTTCGAGCGAAGCGACTCGCTGTAGGGACGAGTGGCGGTTCCGAGCTCATCGCCGGGCTCTGGTTCGGCCTCACCAGGTTCGACCACATCAATGCCAGCGGCAGGGCCTCCCTTTCGTCGCGCCATCCGCCTCAACCACTCCCGGACAAACAGGTACATGAGCGGGGCAAAGACTACGGTGTCAACAGCAAGAATCGGAAGCGGTGGCACTTGGCTGGGAGGTATTCCCGCAACGAAGTTGATAGGGTTGTAAAGGAGCCACGCAAGATAGGTGATGACAACGAAACCCATTATCGCACAGATGGTCCCCTTGATCGGATCGCCCCGAGGATTCCGAATCCCCTTAGGAGCTTTTTTTTTCCGCCCCCGGAACCGGACTCGGCATACCTACTCTGACGGCCGAACCTTCCACCGCTGAACCTTGACCCAGTCTTCTCCTTGGACGGAGGAACCTCTGTGGGCGACTTTCGTCTGTCACTGGTCTTCTTTGCAACTTGGTCTGCTCGAATCACCGCCTCGTCGATATCTTCATGGGACGGAGGCTCGAGCAGTCCTCCCCTACGGGTTCTATGACTCAGTGCCAGATGTGCTGCCAGACGCATATCCTCAAGAGTGACCTCGGTGCGCCCCTCAAACGCGGCGTGAGTGATTGCGGTCTTGCTGATGATGATGTCAGGACGGACACCGTCCACCTCCAGGGCATCGCACGCCAGAGCGATTGCGCGCAGTTTGCTCTCTGGCAGAACGACATCGTCGAGAATCTCCTTCGCCCTCTGAATCTGCTCCCTTAGCGCACGCTGTCTGTCAGCCCACTCTTCGTGGAACTTCTCAGGGTCCTCCTCGAAGGAGAGGTTCCGTCTGACCAGTTCCATTCGATCCTCGATGGACAGATTCCGCCCTACTGCTACGTGAAGCGGAAACCTGTCGAGGAGCTGCGGACGGAGTTCCCCCTCCTCGGGATTCATTGTTCCAATCAGGATGAAGTCCGATGGGTGCGTGATGGAGATGCCTTCACGCTCAATCACGTTCATCTTTGTGGCCGCAGCATCAAGAAGATCGTCAACAAGATGGTCGGGGAGAAGATTGACTTCGTCCACGTAGAGGACGTTCTGGTTCGCCTCAGCAAGGATACCGGGGCGAAGGGCCTGAATTCCCTCCTGTAGGACTCGCTCGATGTCGAGAGCTCCAATCAGTCTGTCTTCGGTCGTGGACAGAGGAAGGTTGACGACTCGCATCTTACGCTTCGTCGAAGGTAGATGTCCCTCTTTCTGGAGGCGTTCGAGGCACTCAGGACACAGAGCGTCCTCGCGGTGGGGATTGCATCCGAAGCGACAGCCCTCCACCACGTCAACTTCTGGAAGAAGGTCTGCAAAGGCTCGCACAAGCGTGGTCTTGCCGGTCCCCTTGGGGCCCGAGATGAGAACGCCACCGATTCGCGGATTGATCCCGTTCAGTATCAGTGCCAGTTTCAGGTCATCTAGATCCACAAGTGACGTAAAGGGTAGTATGGGTCGAGTGTGGGCCTGCAACAAGTCATCCGTCCACAACTGCGCTTTCTCGAGCGCTTCCGCCTGACTGATAATAAATGGATTGGTCAACGTAGGCGAGTAGAACGGTCAGACAAATAAGGACGGCAGGCAAACCAAGAGCGAGGTTCGCCATTGTTCTCTGCAATCGACCATCTTGAGTGTCCACGATGCGGAAAGAAGTATTCCTGCGAGGTAACAGCTTCCGTCTGTGTGTGTGGCTCCCCGTTGTTGGCCAAATATGACCTGAAGATTGTGGAAGAAGCCGCACAGATGGACCTGTTTCCGACAAGAATCAACTCAATGTGGAGATACTCATTGCTCTTGCCTCTGAAGAGCCCGTCCTATGTCTTTAGTCTCGGAGAGGGGTGGACACCTCTATTGGAGGCACCCCGACTAGGAGCG
>CAZSTY010000098.1:0-5594 GCA_964609885.1 uncultured archaeon | reverse complement strand
GAGGATGGCTTCTGCATCTGCATCCCCGGGACTCTTGAAGAGCGTCCAGTTCCCAAAGAGAAGTTCGTTCACTTCGTCTTTGACTCAAAGTACGAGAATCCATACGGGCGCGGACTAGGTAGCACATGCGCATGGTACACCTGGTTCAAGAAGAATGGTGCGAAGTTCTGGCTTATCTTCCTTGAGAAATTCGGCTCACCAACCCCAGTGGCGACAATCCCAAGGGGAGCAAGAGACGCGGATATCAAACGTATCGATGCCATCCTCAAGACCTTCCAGCAGCAGACGGGAATAAGGGTGCCGGAGGGCTTTAACATTGCGCTGCTGGAGGCGACAAGGCGGGGTGAGGGAGGCTATCAGTACCTGCTCGACTGGTGCGACCGCCAGATGTCAAAAGCGATCCTTGGGCAGACCCTCACAAGCGATGTGGGCGAGCGTGGTACAGGCTCCTATGCGTTGGGCAAGGTGCATGCACATGTCAAAGAAGAGATTGTCCAGGCGGACGCCGAGGAGGTCCAGGAGGTCATAAATGAGCAGGTGATCCGCAGGCTCGTTGATTACAACTACGTGGTAAGCGACTATCCCAAGTTCGTCTTCATATTCCCGAAGGAGACCGCAAAGGTCGACTCCAACACGTTGAAACTCTTGCTCCAGGCCGGCCTACCGGTCGGTGTCAACTGGGCATACGAGTATTACGGCATCCCGAGACCTGGCGAAGGCGAGCAAACGCTTTCTGCACCAGCACCAAAGCTGCCGCCGTTGACGGAAGAACCTGCACAGGAAGCCAGATTTGCCGAGTTCGACATCACAAGCTTCACCGAAGATGTGGGGCGTGACCTGGACAAGTACGTAGAGGTGGCGATAGCAGAGGTGAATCCGCTCCTGCGGCGTGCGATTGATGACTGGCTGGCGAAAATAGAGTCATCCGGGGTGTTCGAAGGACAGCCCATGGATAGGATCGTGGACGTCACGCCCGATTTCTCTGCAGTCGCGGATGTGCTGAGTCGCCTTACCTACCTCGGTGCTCTCAAAGGGATTACTGATGCCCAGCGGATTCTCAAGGCGAAGGGTTGGCAGCCTAACAAGCCTGCGCAATACAGCGAGCCTGTGGTGTACTTCAGAACCCTCGTCGGCACGGAGATACCAAAGCCAGAAGAGGCACTTGCATGGTTCCAGAGGCTGCAGCCTGTTACCCGCGACGTCTTCGATAAGGAGAAGCTGGCTGGAAAGGCGACTACCGTGGCATGGACGGAGTCACAGTCGGCGGTCAAGATTGCCCAATCGAAACTGTTTGAGGCACTAGAGAACGGCTGGACATTCGAAAGGTTCCGGGATAATCTGCTTGCGGACGCAGAGTTTTGCCGACGCTATTATCCGCCACCCCAGGTCAATCGGAACGCGCATTTGGAGACCGTGTTCCGGACAAACCTGATGTCTGCCTACAACCAGGGCAGGCTTCAGATGTACAACGACCCGGAAGTGGGCAATTTCGTCACAGGCTACCGGTATAACGCAATTCTTGATGAGAGAGTAAGACCCGCACATGCTGCGATGGATGGGAGGGTGTATCCCAAGTCAAGCCCCATTTGGCAGACATGGATGCCACCCAACGGTTTCAACTGCAGGTGCACTATTGATCCTGTGACTGAGCTCGAGACCGTCCAGTGGGATCCGCAGCCCGATCCATCTCTAATGCCGGACCCTGGGTTCGGAGGAGGGCGCGTATCACGCCGGAAGGGAGGGCCAAGCGCGGGACCAGCGAGACTGCGGGAACTAGAGGGAAGAATTCGGCAGGAGCTGAGCATCGACGCACGGCTGTCGGGGATGGAGGCCGATGATGCTCAATTGATCTACGAGACCCTGAAGGAGCTGGTTTCCCAGTACCCGGACTGCAGACTGTCAAGCCTGAAGTGCTGTGAGCTTCCGCTAGGCGATGCAGGACGGACGATGGGGTCCTTGAAGTTGCCGTTCGATGTCCACATACACTTGGATCCTAGCAAGTTCGACGAGGCAGAGATAGGCGAAGTATGGTTAGACGGCTGGTGGGCCTTCTCCTCAAGGCGGGGGCTGCTTTACCATGAGTGGGCACACAATGTCCAGTACCACCGCTGGAACGAAACGGTCAAGGGCGGACGGAAACGCCAGAAGAGGGCTAAGGAGCTGTTCAAGAGCTGGCTCGAGCAAGGCAAGGTTGACGACTATGTGAGCGGCTATGCTAAGTGGAACGAGCTTGAGTTTTTCGCGGAGCTCTTTGCTATGCACAAGGAGGGCGTGACAGCGGGCCTCCCTCGAAGTATAGCGCGTGAGGTTGTGCAGATGCTAAAGGAGGTGGCGCTAATACCGTGACCGTGAGGAAGTCGCAATGTCTGAGCTGCAAGTGGCTGAGGGTCATTCACCGGCCCGGCAAACGCCCTTTGTGGCGCTGCCCCGCCTATGAGGGTGAAATACCAAGGGAGATCTTGTTCAACCTGGTGATGCACACCCAGCCATACAAGCAGGACGATCCGTCAATATTGTGGACACCCAAGGAGAAGGGGGTGAGTTAGCGTTATGCCGTATGATATCAACAATCCACCGGAGCAGATAAAGGATCTGCCGAGGCATGCCCAGGAAATCTGGATAAAGGCTTTCAACAGCGCGCTGGACCAGTACGACAACGATGAGGCCAAGGCGAGCGCTGTCGCTTGGGCCGCGGTCAAGAAAGCAGGCTACGCGAAGGACGAAGAGAGCGGCAAGTGGAGGAAGGTAGATACAGCGGGTGAGGACAAACAGCCCGTTGAAACGTTTGCCATGACTGACGAGGAAAAGCGAGCATTCACCGCCGCACTCAAGCGAGACGACATGAACGGGCTGGTCGCGACACACCGGCGTCTGCACATGTGGGCATCGAAGGGCAATGTACTCTCTGGAGCCAGCAAGCAGGACATGATCTGGATGCACAACCAGGTTGTTGAGGAGCTTAAGCGACGCTGGGAGAAGGATCCGAAGAACAAGGGCAAGAAATACCCTCAGCATGACACACCGCTCAAGTACGAAGAGGATCCAGCGACTGAAATCGAGTATGACGAGGCGGAGACCGTTGACTTCTGTGCGGCATCCAGCGTGTGGAGCAAGATGAAGAAGCGAGCGAAGAAGAAAAAGAAGGCCAGCGAGCACAGTGAGGACGCAGAGGAGTTCAAAGAGATCGAAGACGTGGAAATCTTCGAGGCCGGCTACCACAAGGGGAAGTTCTACAGCCTGGACTATCTTGACAAGCTTGTCGAGAACTTCAAGGCACTCAGGGACAAGGTGAAGCCGCCGGTAAAGCTCGGTCATGGCAGCCAAGATCTCCTACACAGAGAGGGGCTGCCAGCGGGTGGATGGGTGACTGATGTCAAACGTGTGGGGCGGAAACTGGTAGCTACCCTCTCTGAAGTTCCGGAGAAGGTCTACAAGGCGATAAAGAAGGGCGCGTACAAGCGCATATCGTCTGAGATCTACCCGGAATTCAGATTCGGAGGGAAGAACTTCGGTCCCGTGCTCAAAGCCATCGCATTGCTGGGAGCCGATATCCCCGAGATCAAGACGCTCTCAGATGTGCTGGCACTGGACGATGATCAAGTGTCAATCTGGCTGAACAGCCAGGCAGACAGAAAGGGAGGTGAAGGGAAAGTGGCGAAGTTCACCGAGGAAGAGCTCAAGCTTCTGATTGAGGAGAAGGTTGAGGAAGAAACCCAGAAGTTCCGTGAGGAGCTTGCAAAGGCAAAGCGCGAGAAAGCTGCGGCTGAAAAGCGGATAAAGGAGCTCGAGGAGAGACAGAGAAAGGAGAAGATCGAGTCCTTCGTAGAGAGGCTGCGTAGCGAGGGCTTGGCTCCGGCAGTCATCGATGATCTTGCTGTGGGTGAGTTCTGCGAACGGCTGGATTCCTCTGAAGTGATCGAGTTCTCCGATGAGCTTCAGCTCAGTGCACTGGATTACTTCATCAAGTTCGCTGAGGAAGTGGTCAAGCGTGCAAAGGAAGGCAAGCTCATTGTCCCGCAGGGAGAGCTTGCACCTGGAGCCAAGCACAAGGCTTTTGGCGAGGGTGAAGACGAAGAGGAGAAAGCCAAAGAGCTCGCCAGCTATGTCAATCCGGCAAAGGCTGACAAGTAAGGAGGTGAGCTAGATGACGTACGACGTCACTCCGGAAGTCAAGACAAAGACTTCCACGCCGACCGATTTTGTCAAGAGCGGGCACATGATCGTTAAGCAGATAACGATCGATGGTGCTGCTCGGGATAGCGGTAATTCGCCGACTAACAAGCTTCGCAAAGGGCTGTTGCTTGGCAAGGTCACCGCAACCGGCAAATACAAGCAGTACGACGACACCGCATCGGACGGGACAGAGGTCGCAGCTGGAATCCTCTTGGACGAAGTCAATGTCCATGACGAGGACGGCAACGACCAGGACCGCATCGCAACCATCCTGGTGCACGGTGTCGTGGATGATTCAAAGATCTACGGCAAAGATGCGAGCGATCACTACAAGACAGACCTGCCTTTGATCATCTTCGAGTGATCAGGCGCGTACTGAGGGAGGTGAGGAGGACGTGGCTGTGGAACAGTACGAAGTCCTGAAGCATTCCGTTCTTACCAAAGCTGTTCGGATGTTCGAACCCCCGCCTGACATGCTGGGAGCCAAGATCTTCAAGACCGAGGAGGTCATGGGCGAGACTGCGGGTATCGATATCGTCTACAACCCGCGGCACATGGCCAACTACAGACATCCGGACGCTGAGGCAGGCACGCAGGCACTGATGAAGGTCAAGCACATCGATGTGACCCTGCCGTGTCTGAAGGAGAAGAAGAAGATCCCAGCACGGGTGCTCAATGTCCTGCGTCAGCCTGGCACAGAGCACACAAAGTGGGGCGAGAAGAAGATTGCGGAAGAACTGCGTGCGCTCGACATCATTATCACAAATCGGATGGAGTGGGCACGATGGCAGATTCTCCAGACCGGAAAAGTCGAGATCACCACAGGGGACATTCAGTTCTCGATCGACTTCGGAATGGCATCGTCGCACAAGCCTACCCTGGCGGGCGATGATCAGTGGAGCAACCCCAGCACTGCCGACCCCGTGAGCGACATCATGTCGTGGAAGCGGCTATATGCTCAGGACTGCGGCAAGAACGCGAAGATCGCGATCTGCACGAGCACGGTGATGGGCTACCTCATGGCTTCGGACAAGGTCCGTCAGCTCATGGGCGAAAGTTTCAAGACCCAGGTGCTCCAGAGCGGTCGGATAACGCGGCTGCTCGAGCTTGACTGGTGGGTCTACGACCATGGCTATGTGCCAGAGGGTGGCAGCTTCACCAGCTTCCTTGGAACCGACAAGGTGATCCTCTGGAGCGGTGACCCATTCCCTGAATACATCGGCATCTTCCCAGATGTCAAGGCGAAGACACCCGGCAAGTTCTCCAAGAGCTGGGAAGAGGAAGATCCGAGCGGAATCTGGGTCCAGGTCGGCGCTAACACGATTCCCTCTGGTGAACGCGTGGAAGAGCTTTTCTGCGCTGATGTAGCATAAGCGGCCCTTAGCCTGGTGGAACGAGTCCACTGGGAGGTACCAGAGGCG
>CAZSTY010000097.1:0-5630 GCA_964609885.1 uncultured archaeon | reverse complement strand
AATATGTTGTCTTCCGCGTGTACGGTTGTGTGTGTTGCGAACAGTCACCATATATCCGATGGTTCTTGCTGCAGGTCCACCGAACATGCAGGCGTGATTCGAAAACCGTAAAAGCTTCCTACTCAAGACCGCCCTGAGAACGATGTCCGTACGCTCCTTTCCACGAACTCGTGATGAGCCTCGCAAACGCATCCTACTCATTCCTATTGTCCTGATCTTCGGTGGCTACGGGCTGATGCTGATGCACCCCTATTGGTCCACCGGGTTCATCGGTGCCGTTGTTTCTCTTGCTGGTGTTCTCTCAGTCTTCCTCGTGGGGATGGTGTTTGCTGACCTATGGGTCGCCGCACGCAGGACGAAACAGTTGATGAAGGAGCGAGAGAAACGCCTTACGGAAACGGACCAAGACCTAGATGAGCCCTTCGTTGATCCCTTTGAGGAAGATGTCGGTACTTGAGCGGACTTGTCATGGTCCGCCTCTCATCTCGATATATACGGCGACCGAACTCCTTTTTAGGTGAATTCTCCGCAGCTTGCTCGGTTAGAACCAGACAATCGGAGCGACATCTTCCGTGAGTTGTCGATCCTTACGGAGGTCAGTCCTTGCCCACCGAGAAAGGAAGTTGGAAAGATAGTAATTGGTATGTGAGCCTCTCCGGGTTCTGGAGAGAGTACCGTAGACATAGGATTGGCGTGGCCGGTATATTGGTCATCCTTCTGTTCTTTGGAATGGCCATTTTCGCGCCTGTGTTGGCCACGTACGATCCGTCTCCGAACAACAAAATCGCACCACCGTTCCTTGCACCCGCATGGACGCAGGTGTTCGACCCCGGCTCTGTGGAGAACGGTCAGTACCTGCCCGATCCCACCCTCTCAACGCCCTATAGTGCCGATGACCCGCTGGGGACCAATGAGATTGTGGTCTATGGAAACCCGACGTATGGAAACGGATCGTCATTCACAGGATATCACCACCTTGCGACGGGACCCGGTGATCACAACTACGTGAGCCTGAAGTGGACCCACCAAGCCGGTGATGAACCGCGATTCAACCTCTTGCCCACTATTGGGTCCGACATGCCTGACACACTTGACTTCATCTACTTCAAGCAGTCATTCGAATGGCCCTACGAGCGTCTTCCGAATGACGTTGTCGTTTCGTTCAACTTCTCCGCGTACTTGACTGGCGACTTTGCCTCCAACTCTCGTGGAGGTCTCATGTTCAAGATCTATGTCTGGCTGATTGACTCATCTGGCAATTGGCGGATGATCTATGAGTCCTATCCACCCTACACGGAGACCATCCAGGGCCGTCTGATAGACCTGAACTGGTTTGACATCCTCGAGGGCTGGAAGGGCATGGTGGACACGGGTGACGGTCAGGAAGACCCAACAGACGTGCTCACTATGGCCATTGGTCTTGCACCGACCCTGACCTTCCGTACCGACAACAACTACGACCACTTCGATGGGTCGGTTGAGGTTCAATTCTCATATGTCAAGCTCTACGCATACGGTGACTACTTTGGAATCATGGGCACAACGGACAAGGGCGGTGATGCTTGGAGCCAGCTGGTGTACGGATCAAGGATCTCTCTCATCATCGGCCTCGTAGCAACCGCTCTCTCAACTGCTGTTGGTGTCATCGTGGGAATGGTCGCAGGCTACTTCGGAGGCAAGACAGACGAGGTCTTGATGCGTGTCGTCGACTTCCTGCTGGTCATTCCGGGACTGCCGCTTATGATGGTGCTGGCAGCGTTCTTAGGTCCAACGATACAAAACATCATCGTGGTCATCGCAATCCTCGGATGGACCGGGACATCACGTCTGATACGATCACAGGTGTTGGCCGAGAAGAACAAGGCGTATGTGGAGTCGGCCCGGGCGATCGGGGCGTCTGACACCTACATAATCTTCCGCCACATCTTGCCCAACGTCACCCCAATCCTGTTCGCAAACATCACGCTGGGTGTTGTGGGTGCCATTTTGTCCGAGGCCGGTCTGTCCTTCCTCGGCCTGACCGATCCGAGCCAGCCCAGCTGGGGCAGGATGCTCGCCGACGCAAGGTCCTCTGGTGGCTTTAGCAACGGCGCTTGGTGGGTGGTCGTCTTTCCGGGAATGATGATCACGGCTTTGTCATTGGCCTTTACTTTCGTAGGCCACACGCTGGATCAGGTCCTGAATCCTCGGCTGAGAGAGAGATAGGACATAGACGATGGGCCTTCGGGTCCATCTCTATCTTCTTTTCTTCTCCGGCCAGCCCGGGTGACGAGCTGCTGTAGTGCCGAAGTGCTTGAGTCTGGTCTAATCACTAACCAAGGAGCCGGTTCGTAGTGAGCGAGGACTTCGTCAACCGAGTAATTCAGACAATCAAGAGGATTCAGAACACGCCTCCTAACGTGCTCGACTATGTGGAGCTTCGGATAGCCATCGGGAAGCTACGCGAGGAGAGTGCACGTGAGAACCGTCCACTGACACCAGAGCAGGATCGTGAGCTCCGCTGGCTGGCTGTTGACCTGCTGAACCATGACAACGGGCGAATCGTTCTTGATATAGCAGCCATCATCGCCAACGGTGGGGTTTCGCATCCGCAGTTCAAGATGGACACGCTTCTGACTGTGGACTTCTGGCATCCACGGCCCGATCGGCCACATCCCTTCGAAATAGTGGCCTCCATCCTTGATGATGCCGGAGTGTTCGAGGATGGCGAGGTGCCCTTCTACTATGATCGGGGCCGACTCGGTATCAAGACCAACTCCGCGAGAAAGGGCGCAATCTTCCTCACGGACCGCAGGCTCATATGTGTCGGCTTCTTTAGCGGTTTTATGGGGCGAGCCTTCAGGATATGCTATGACAACTGGGAGGAACAGCCTTGGGTGTCCTCATTGGACTATTTGGACTATGAGGGGATTGTGGACATATCGCCTAGGCGTCACGAGCTTCTTGTCAAGTACCACACGAAGTATGTGGAAACTGTGGAGAAGTCCATAGGAGCCGGGCTGTATCTGTTTCGTTTTCATCCCCCCGATCCCTCAGAGGTCAGAGAGGACGACATAGATGTCCATGTCGTGCTCGACGACATGAAGGGGTACGATGCTCCCCCTGGCTTTCAGGTGCCTGCAGACTATCAGGCCAAGCGTCAGCAAGAGTTTCTCAGGCGGCTCACGGCTGCTCGAGAGGCCCGTCTTCATCGACTTGGCGGCACGCGCTGAGAACACTACTCTTATTAGGGGGAACTCGGAGCCTCTGCGTTGAGATACGGTACTTAGTGGCGCTAGGTACTGGCATGACGAATACACCAAGAAGGTGATTTTGTGGGCCTTAGAGAGTATGTCATCAGACGAAGCATCTACATGTTCTTGCTGATAGTTGCCGTCGTCTGTTTCAACTTCTTCCTCTTCAGGCTTCCCACGTTTGTACTGGGCGTTAGCCCCGTCGATCTGATGATTAGCGAGGAGCTTCGCCGGAACCTTACTCGAGAGGCACTGCAGGAGCTCTACCTGCGATTCGGTCTGGTGCCTGACCCAGACATCTTTGACTGGATCTACATGTTCTGGCGGTATCTCGTCAACATGTTTACAGGCGACTTCGGCAGGTCCTTTGTGAGCCAGCAGCCTGTGCTTGACGAGATTATGGAGCGATTGCCCAACACACTACTGTTGATGGGCACCTCCTCGATCGTGTCAATCATCCTCGGTATCTGGGCCGGTGTCAAGGTGGCTGCTGAGCCCGGCTCCACCAAGGACGTGACTGCTGTCACCATCGCACTGTTCATCTACGCTCTGCCCATCTTCTGGCTCGGAATGCTTCTCCTCATGGTGTTTGCATTCTACCTGCCAAATCTCACTAACGGATTGATTGTGTTTCCGCTGGGCGGAACGATAGACTATCAATTGTGGGTGGCAGCAAAAGATGACCCCTTGGGAGCACTCTGGGTCGCACTCAACATCATTCACCACTTGATACTCCCAATGGTCGCTCTTGGTGTGGGCGGTTACGGTGGATACTTCCTCTACATGCGCAATAATCTAATTGATGTCATGACAGAGGACTATATTCTCACCGCCCGGGCGAAGGGTCTCGACGAGAATCAGGTCCTGTACAAGCATGGTCTGAAGAACGCACTGCTACCAATGGTCACGATCATCGCGATGACCTTCGGGTTCCTCATCAACGGTGCAACACTGACCGAGACGGTGTTCAACTGGCATGGACTCGGAAGGTACATCTTTGATAGTCTGTTCGTACTGGACTACCCAGTCGTCCAGGCCATCTTCATGATAATCGCCATTACAGCAGTGCTTGCGAACTTCGTGGCCGACCTATTGTATGGTGTGCTTGATCCCCGAATCAAGTACGGATAACACTCATCTGACCATCGAGTGGAATCGGTCACGGAGGTTGGAAGGTGCGCCCGCGGGCGCCCTACTCCTTTCTTTTTCCCCGTTCTCAAGACGCGCTTTGGTTTCTTACCTGCGGGCCAACTCATCCATCACGAATCTCTCGCGTTTGTCGTCGTCTAGCTTGAGTACGAACTCCAGAACATCCCTCACGAAGTCTGCGATTCCTCTCACTTCTTGAACGTAGGCCGCCGCTGCGTTCTTTGGGTCTTCGCATTTGGCGATGGCGAGGCCGGCTGCCTCTCCGGATTCCACAGCAAGGCGAATCCCCTCGCCGCTGAACGGGTTGCAGAGACCAGCTGCATCACCCACTAGGATGACATTCTCACTGCCCGGTGCGAAGTAGCCGAAGGGTAGCGCCCACACCTCCTTTCTGAGCGGCTTCTCTCTGGGAACACCGAACTCCTCATGTAGCCATTCCCGAAATCGTTGCATGCTCTCCGCCAGGCTCGGGCTTGATCTCTGCCTGACTCCCGTGCCCACAATAAGCTCCTCGCCCTTTGGAATCGCATAGGCATAGGACGGAGAGAGGTCACCCCGTAGAAACATGTAGAAGCAGTCTTCAAGATCGCCTCGGTCTCCAATATCAATGAATTCTTGAGCTACAAGAAGAAGTGGTGTGCTCTCGTTCCAGCCTATGGCATTCCTCACAGATGACCTGACACCATCGGCGCCGACTACGATGTCAGCCTGAACTCTCTGGGGGCCCTCTTGGGTGAAGAACAATACCTCCTCATTCGCATCGTCCGCGAAGCCCTCGAAGCTCGCGCCGAACTTGACCTTCACCCCGCTCATGATTGCTCGTGTCACAAGCCAGTCGTCGAAGCTGTCACGATCGATATTGAGGATCTTGTAGTTTCGCACACGTCCTCCGTTGCCTCTTCCGCTCGGGGGGACATAGAATAGGCTCAGATCAGTGGGAACCGAGAATATGTCGTCGGGTATCTCAGCGCCCACTATGTCCTCAATGACATCCCGAGCCGCCTCTGGAAGCAGTCCACCGCACGGCTTGTGCCTATGAGGCCTCCCTCTCTCAATGAGTAGCACCTTGAGGCCCTCTTGTGCACATGTTATGGCCGTGCTTGTGCCTCCAGGGCCGGCGCCAACGACCAACACATCGAACTGTTTAATGGAGATTCACGCCTCCTATCCTTCCCCGCTCATGGAGGGCCCTGATGATTCTTATCATGAGGTCCTTCTTCAATGTGGTCTGTCCCTCGAAGTTTCCCA
>CAZSTY010000096.1:0-5656 GCA_964609885.1 uncultured archaeon | reverse complement strand
CACCTTGGCAAGAATGGCGGGAAGTGCCAAGATCTACTTGGGCTCTGTTGAAACGCAGTCCGCGGCCGAGAACGGAGAGGTCGGCATATCAATGTCCATCGACTTCTATGGCTATGTGACGCAGTCGAAGAACCCTGACTGCGAATACATAATCCCGGAGGGTCAGACGATTGTCAACGGCGACCCCATTGCAGTTTCGGCGACCGCACCACACCCCGAGGCTGCAGAGGCGTTCCTCGATTGGGTCCTTACTCCGGAGGCTCAGTCGCTGTGGCTCAACGACAACATCCTTCGGATGCCCGTGATGCGCGAGGCTTTCGATCAGCCGCTTGGCAAGTCCCATCCAGAGATGTACGCGACGTTCAACAAGACCGTCAAGACTGTAGGAATCGACTTCAACGACACACTGTCCCTTGAGATCAATGCGGCCTTCGTGAAGTACTTCGAGTCTGTATTCACCGACGCACACACAGAACTGGTGCAGTGCTGGGATGTCATAGTTGACGCCTACTTGGATGGCAAGCTGAACCAGAGCCAGTTCGAGTACTACGCTAATCTCCTGGGTCAACCCGTGACGATACAAGATCCAAAGACGGGCCTTGATGAACAGTTCACCATCGAGTATGCGCGTGCTATCAACCACGACATGATCTATGATGCAACGTACGCGTCACAGGTGCAGTCGCGTTGGACTGCTGCGGCCAAGGCACACTACAACGATGTCAGATCCCAAGTTGAGGCGCTGCTTCTAGCGCTTGGCATTTGAATCGAATGTCTACGACATAGTTGAGTATGAGGAATAGACCGATGGAAACATCAAGTCAGGACCAAGAGCCGGAGCTGGTACCGGCCACACTGGGTGATAGTCTGAAGAGCTTCATATTGCGAATACCCCGCGCGATAGTGCACTTCTTCAGGCGAGGAGCAAGATCCATCGTCGATGGGACCCGGTCCTCAATGCGGCGCATTAGTGCTTTCGTCAGAAACCCGTCAGGCTCTGTGAGAAGCGCGTGGCATCAGCTTCGGCGAGAGATGGACAGCCTATCTTGGGTCCAATTGATAGGTGTACTTGGTGTGTTTGGTCTATTCCTCATAGCTCCTCTATTGAGCGTCGTATACAGTGCTTTTGTTGACGCCTCGACGGGGCTTCCAACGCTGGAGCACTTTGTCAACCTATTCGCCGACACCAACTTCTGGCCTTGGCAGTACAATCCTGAAACAGGTACTTGGACGGACTCCACCCACCTTGAAGTCATTCAGACGGGTGGAGACCTGATGAGGATTCAGGGCTGGGATCTCGGCGCGGTTCTCAACTCCATCTACGTGGCGATCATTGTCACGATATTCTCGGTGATGCTTGGCGTGTTCTTTGCGTTCATAATCGCACGCTACGACTTTCCAGGAAAGTCCATTGTTCGCACAATACTCATCTTCCCAATCCTGGCCACACCTTTTGTTGGCGCTGTTGGTATCAAGCGCTTTCTGAATGCACGCGGATTCTTCAACAACCTCTTCTACGGAACCCTACACTGGATTCCATACAGGATTGAGCTGAGGGGCCTTGCGGCAATAATCTTCATTCAATCCCTGTCACTGTTCTCTCTCGTCTATCTGAATGCGTACTCGTCATTCATGAGCATAGACCCCTCCCTTGAGGAGCAGGCCGAGAACTTAGGTGCGAAGGGCTTCACGTTGTTCAGGACCATCACGTGGCCCCTTGCCATGCCTGGCATTCAGGCAGGTGCGATTCTGACATTCATTCTCAGCATCGAGGACCTTGGAACTCCCATTGTGTACTACGATGACCTTCAGGCTCAGAAGACCCTCGCGTACCAAGTGTTTGATAGCATAGCCACACAATCCGGAGCGATTGATCCCAAAGGACCTGCCATTGGGCTAATCCTGCTGACTTTCGCTCTTATCGGTTTCATGATTATCCGAAAGTACACATCCTTACGCTCGTACGAGTCCGGTTCAAAGGGCGGCCAGTGGAACCCACGAACTCGCCGCATCAGTCCGATGGCGACGGTTCTCCTCTATGCCCTCTTGATTCCTGTTCTCTTTCTTGCTCTCATACCACAAATCAGCGTGATTGTATTGTCCTTCGCAGACCATTGGTCTACGAACTCGATATTGCCTGATGCGTGGACATTGGACAACTACTCCGTGCTGTGGGAGTATGAGAATGTCGCCCAGTCAATCAACCTGACTCTCATCTATGGTGCAATTGCCACAGTGATGATTGTGCTGCTCGGTACGAGTGCTGCGTACCTGATTGCCCGCCGCGATATCCCTGGTAAGACTGCTCTCGACCTCCTTGTGACCTCTCCAATCGCCCTGCCAGGAATCGTCATCGCAACGGGCTACTTCACGCTCTTCTACAATACGTTCCTGTTCCCACCAGGGGGCCCCGCATTCCTGATTACGATGTCCTATACGGTGAGAAAGTTTCCATTCACGGTCCGTGCGGCGTACGCAGGGCTTCTCTCGACTCCAGTGGTTCTCGAAGAGGCCTCAATGAGCGTCGGAGCCACACGGAATCAGACGTTTTTCAAGATCACAATGCCTCTTATTGGTGTGAGCGTATTGGCCGGCTCACTCCTCTCCTTTGTATACTCTGTCAGTGAGGTGAGTACAAGCCTGATACTTGGCAGCGTGGGAAGGGAGCAGGCCCCCATGACGTTCTGGACGAATGAAGTATTGAATGCCACCGGCCAGTATGGTGGCTATTTCAATGCTGCATGTCTTGGTGTCCTAATGATGGCACTCCAGATGATTGTCATTACAATCACCAACAAGATTCTGGGTGCTAGGTCTTCGGCTATTACGGGCATATGAGGTGAGATGCATGGTTGAGATTAGACTTGAGAATCTTCGGAAGACCTTCGGAGACGTTGTTGCCACCGATCAGGTGAACATGGTCCTCAAGGAGGGTGAGCTGTCCACTCTGCTGGGGCCCTCAGGCTGCGGTAAGACGACGCTGTTACGACTGATAGCTGGTTTCTATGCTCCTGATTCTGGACGAATCTACTTCGACGACCGGGATGTGACAGACCTGCCCCCGTACAAGCGCAACACAGGCATGTGTTTTCAGAACTATGCTCTCTGGCCTCATATGACCGTGTACGACAACATTGCGTACGGTCTCAAGCTGAAACGGGTCAACGGCATGAAGTACACAAAGTCCGCCATTGATCGAAGAGTACGCGACGTGCTCGAACTCGTACATCTGACTGGCCTTGAGGATCGTCACATTCATCAGCTCTCGGGCGGGCAGCAACAACGTGTTGCCCTTGCTCGCGCACTCGTCATTGAGCCTGATGTGCTACTCTTGGACGAGCCGCTGTCAAACCTTGATGCGAAACTTCGTCTTGAGATGCGTGAGGAGATAATCAGGATTCAGAAGGAACTGTCCATCACGACAGTTTATGTGACACATGACCAGAGTGAGGCACTGAGCATCTCTGACAAGGTCGCGGTCATGGATCACGGCTATGTCCAGCAGTTTGGCACACCGCGGGAGATCTATTCCAATCCACAGACAATCTTTGTTGCAGACTTCATCGGCAAGTGTACGTTTATTGATGGCAAGATAGAATCCGCCAACGAGTACCTGCAGGTGCGGATACCAAATGACCAGATGATTTCCGGCAAGGCCACGATAGAGGGTTATCCGTTCGAGATTGGGGAGCCCGTGAAATGTGCGATGCGTCCCGAGTCATTGCATCTTCAGAGGACTGACCCGCGGGACAACGAGATATCCGGTACAGTCACGAGAACAATCTATGTGGGCAGTGCATTGGAGGTCTACTTCCAAGTCGGAGATATCCAAGCCCAAGCAATGCTGAGCCCTGATACAGAGATTTCTGCCGGTGACACGATAACTCTCTATGCTCCACGTCCTGAGGTCATGGTACTGCCACTTGGTGGAGTGGAAGCGCTAAAGAAGGTGCCTGGGCACCCATTGTTCACGGCTCCTGCTCCATCTACTGCTTCGACGAATGCCTGATACTGACTGCCACTCCTCTGTCAAAAGCAAGCATCTCTGGCCCGCTCAATAGGGCCCTCCCCACAGCTAGGAGCTCTCCATTTGTGTCCTGTACGACTACCTCTTCGCCTGCTCTGAGCTCAGGGCTGGCATCGACCACGAACTTTGCCAAGGCAGACCTGCCCTCTCTGACAAACGGAACTGCCTCGTCATGCATCTTGACAACAAACCTCGATGATACTCCCATCTGCATCAGCATCTTGCCGCCGTGAACAGTCGGAGTGAGCAGACCGGTAGTGGGGACGACCGTGAACAGGACTGTTTCGTCACTCTTGAGATGCCGGATCTTGCCCGTGCTGCGGGAGAGTTCGATTCGGACACCTGTGAGATCCACACCGGGCAACTCCCACTGGTATGCGAAGACGGCCCTGAGTTTTCTCACTCTCCAGTCGTGCGAGTCATGGGCGGGCTCTGGAATCTGTGCGACTACCTCTGTGCTGTTCTCGAACCTCGATGCTGACAGCGTGCTACCGACCGACGAGTAAAGGGTGTCTGTGGGTGTATCACGTCCGAACCATATCACCTGCTTCGCATTGATTGAACTGAGGAACTCAACTGCTCTCTGTTCTACAATGGCCAGAGTGTCCGAGTCAACTCGTTTCGGGAAGACGCTCTGCTGGGATGGATGGACATGCTCAAGTTCCCAAGGCACAACTCCAAAGGGTGTGAGGTATACAACTAGCAGTTCCTCCGGCGTCCTTCGTCTGACCTCAGCGGTCACCCGTGGTGTCGTGTCCGCAAACGGTGTGTCTGCAAGGTGGGGTACTATCAGGAGCGTGCGTGTCTTGCGATAGGGGAACGAACGCATGATCCTCGAATGGAACCGGTAGAATGGTGTGAGCCTCACAGTTTCGGGTCCCGTATAGAAGATAGAGGATGTTGTTCCAACTGGATGGCTCCTCTCCAGCTGTTCTCTGTGTTCCAAGAGTACCATCAGGGCTTGATACAGGTTTGGATGTGCTCTTGCGCGGATAGCGGCCAGCTCGATAATTCTCCCCTCAAGTATCGCCTGTCTTACTCTTCGCATCTCTGCTGCTGTGACGTATAGATTGTGTCGCATGAGTGCAGTTTCGCGCTCCCTCTTCTTCATCTGTCTAAGATCATCCACGGTGATGCTGCTACACACAGGACAGTCACATGGCAGTTCTCGTAGGTCCTTGAGATGGACAGTCCCTGTGGTCAGCATGAGCCGGTCGTCCTCTGCAAACTTGGCGTAGGAGGCTGAGTCGAAGAAGTCACAGCCCAGTGCCGCAGCAAGTGCAAGGAACATTGGATGTCCACATCCAAAGAGGTGAACTGGTCTGTTTGGAGGCAGAAACCTCTTGGCCGCGAGGGTGACCCTCACAACGTCTGCATAGCGATATTGTTCCATCAGAGGCACTACACCGCCAACGGGATGCACATCGAAGTCCAATTTCGCGAGTTCGCGTGCGGAATACTCCCTGAGGTCCACATAGATGCCCCCCTGTACGGTTCCTGCAAGCATCATGTTGCCCTTCTCTGGCAGCGACAGTCTGGCGCGTTCCAAAGAGACCTTTACGTCCTCCTCGACGCGAGTCCTCCCGACATCCGGTGCTGAGAATGCATCGAGAATAGTTCCTATGTCAG
>CAZSTY010000095.1:0-5729 GCA_964609885.1 uncultured archaeon | reverse complement strand
AGCGGACGTGTTTCGTGAGGCAGAACCACCTTGTCGATATAGCCGAGTTCTGCAGCGATGTACGGATTCGCAAACTTCTCGCGGTATTGTGCAATCAGCTCCTGCCTCTTGGCCTCAGAATCCTTGGCGGCCTTAATCTCCTTCCTGAAAATGATGTTGCATGCGCCCTGCGGACCCATGACTGCAATCTCAGCTGTGGGCCAAGCGAGAACCAAGTCAGCGCCCAGATTCTTGCTGCTCATAACATCATAGGCGCCACCGTAGGCCTTGCGCGTGATTATGGTGATCTTTGGAACTGTCGCTTCACTGAAGGCATAGAGTATCTTAGCACCGTGACGAATAATTCCACCCCACTCCTGTGCAGTGCCCGGGAGGTAGCCCGGAACGTCCATGAAGGTGACAATTGGAATGTTGAATGCATCGCAGAAGCGTACGAACCGTGAGGCCTTGTCCGAGGCATCTATGTCAAGCGTGCCTGCGAGGTGCATTGGCTGATTGCCCACGATTCCCACTGCTCGTCCGTCGAATCGTGCAAAGCCCACGATCATGTTCTTTGCCCAGTGCTCGTGGACTTCGAAGAACTCACCGTTGTCTACCAGTTTCGTGACTACATCCCGCATGTCGTACGGCTTGTTGGGATCGTCCGGCACGACATCGTCGATTGACATGTCGACATCATCGGGCTTGTGGCCGGTGTTCACGCGTGGTGGGTCTTCGAGGTTGTTGCTGGGAAGATAGCTCAGGAGCTTGCGAATCTGCATCAGACACTCGTCCTCGTTCTCCGATGCGAAGTGTGCCACACCGCTCACTGATGCGTGCGTCATGGCACCGCCGAGTTCCTCAAAAGTGACCTCCTCACCGGTCACAGTCTTGATGACATCAGGGCCAGTGATGAACATGTGGGAGGTGCCCTTGACCATGAATGTGAAGTCGGTCACTGCAGGACTGTATACCGCACCACCAGCGCACGGCCCCATGATGGCACTGATCTGCGGAATAACGCCACTGGCAATCGTGTTTCTGTAGAAGATATCGGCGTATGCAGCAAGAGCCTTGACTCCCTCTTGCACTCTCGCACCCGCACCATCGTTCAGCCCGATGACGGGAGCCCCTGTGTCCATGGCCATGTCCATGATCTTGCAAATCTTCTTGCCGAACATCTCCGAGAGCGATCCGCCGAAGACTGTGAAGTCTTGGCTGAATACAAACACCTTGCGTCCATCAATGGTGCCGTATCCCGTGATGACACCATCGCCGAGGAACTTCTTCTCTTCCATCCCGAAGTCTGTGCAACGGTGAACCACGAACTCGTCAATCTCTACGAATGAGCCGGGGTCGAGGAGCTTCTCAATGCGCTCGCGCGCAGTGTACTTGCCTTGGTCGTGCTGTTTCTCGATACGCTCCGTTCCTCCGCCCTCTCGGGCCTTCTCACGCATCTCCTTGAGTTTCTCAAACTTGTCACTCGGCATCATAGAGTCCTCACAGGCCTTAAAGCGGTGTATTCCGACCCGGAGTTAAATGTTCCCGTCGATGGGACACGAAAAAACTAGTCGTTGTAGGATATGTTATCCTACAACAGGAAATTGAGAAATGTTATTAGTTCGAGCACGAACTTCCATGACTACGGGAGGACGCCCCTTGGTCGACAGGAAAGTCTTGGAGAGGTGTGTGCAGTTCCATAAGGCGCTCAGCAACCCCGTTCGTCTGAGAATAGTAGAGGAGCTACTTCAGGGAGAGCTGTGTCAGTGTGAGATTTTTCCAAAGATAGGCCTAGCGCAGTCTACGCTCTCTTCCTATCTCTCACAGCTTGTCAGGGCAGGAATACTCGCAGAACGCAGAGACGGACAGAGAAAGCTGTATAGAATCGCAGACGAGAGAATAGCGAATCTGCTTGAACTCACGAGAAGAACGCTCCAAGAAGTCATTGAGGGAAGCTCATGACGGGGCAATCATTGCTTCGGCCCGTTTGACAGGCCGTAGAACCTGCGACCAAGGTAGAGGGACACATACACCAGTCCAACAAGCACAGGTACCTCAATCAGGGGTCCCACAACCGCGGCTAGGGCTTGGCCTGAACTAATCCCGAATACACCTATTGCAACAGCAATGGCGAGCTCGAAGTTGTTGCTTGCGGCCGTGAAGGAGACTGTAACGTTCTTCTCGTACGAGAAACCCAGCGCCATGGACATTACGAACGACACCAAGAACATAATCAGAAAATAGGCCAAGAGAGGAAGAGAGATTCGTAAGACATCGATCGGCAGCTCAACGATGGTCGCCCCCTTCAGCGAGAACATCATCACGATTGTGTAAAGGAGACCAACCAGTGCGAGGGGTCCAAGACGAGGAGCGAACTCAGAGTCATACCACTCGACACCACGACGCCGAACAAGGACGAATCTGGTCACCATGCCGGCAACCAGAGGAATACCCAAGAAGACTAGTACACTCACTGCAACATCTACGATTGACACCTGCACAACGGTAGATGACATGGGATCAATCAGCGACGACAGGAGTGTGACGTAGAACCACGCCTCAAAACTGTAGAGCAGAATCTGCATGAGGGAGTTGATGGCCACAAGAACTGCACATGACTCAGCCGACCCACCGGCGAGCATATTCCAAATCAACACCATGGCTATGCATCGCGCAAGACCGACAAGTATCAGGCCCACCCGGTACTCCGGCAGATCGGCCAGGAAGATCCACGCAAGGGCGAACATCAGAAGGGGACCTATCAACCAGTTGAGGACCAATGAAACACCGAACATCTTCCGCTCACTGCGGAGCTTTCCCAGTTCCTCGTACTTCACCTTTGCAAGAACGGGGTACATCATCCAGAGGAGACCGATAGCAATTGGGATAGAAGTGGTACCAATGCTCAGGGAGTCGAGGAGGTCAGCGATGCCCGGAATAGAGTGTCCCATGAACACTCCGAGAAGCATCGCAACAAGAATCCAGACCGGTAGTAGCTTGTCCAATGTGCTGAGTCCGCGTTCGGCCATTCTGGAACCTCGTGCGCACTCCTGCAGCCCGACTAATAAATCGAATGATAGCTATACTACAATAATTTCCGAATGTAACTTACTTTTGCAATCTCGTCCACGAATGATAGCGTTGAGGCCTCCTGTGCACTGAGGGAGGTCAAGTCGATACCAAGTTCGCGGGACTTCAGAGCAATCCACTCGTCGCGCGCGTCACGTGCCAGAATGCTCGCCGCAGCCACGGCGATGTTGTCTTCTGCGTGGGGACGCTGAATCAATCTCACTAGGCGCAGGTCGACAACACGGGACACGCGCTCGCGGGTCTTGGCATATGCGAACAGATCGACTACAATTGTGAGGTCGTTACGAAGATCGTTCGGGACATTCTCGATGACAAGCCCTATTGCCTTCGCATGGGCCCACGCAAGAAGGTCGTTGAGATTCTTGCCCTCTGAGCGAAGCTCACGAAGGCGCTGTTCAAATGTCTTCGGAGAGATGAGAAGGGTCTCATGTGCGAGTGAGCCAGTACGCACCCGCAGTGCGAGATCTCGAATCTTCTCAGGGCGTAGCTCTTTACTGTCCATGACACCCCAGCCGCGCAAGGACTGCGCTTGGTCCGGAGTCAGGGCCACTGCACCAACAACCATGGGCCCCAGCCACTCGCCCTTTCCAGCCTCGTCGGAGCCTACCGTGATGCCATGCTCGTCCCGCTTTGATACCGCGGATAGAACACGCCGAACGATATCAGCAGTAGAATCGTCGTTGATTACAATCTTTCCACTTGTGTACGCTACGATTGTGCCTGAACCGCAAGAGAGCCTAAAGAACTCGTACGGGTTCGTCGTGCGTCTAGCCACAACCCTACTATCTCGCATGAGCTGTTCTTGTAGCGTTGGCAGCAGGTCCGGCTCGACCTTAATCACGGTTGTCCCCAAGATTGTTCCATCCCATTCTGTGGCGTGGCACATTGATAATTGGGCAGAAGCCCACGTTGGTGAATAGTGTTGCGATTGTGTCTGACGGGAGTCAGATTATGTCTCGAAGGAGAACGACATCGCCCTCCCTTACAGTGATGCCCTCGCCGTCGTCGGTCGCCACATGCAGGGATCCGTCACCGCCGATACCCCGTGCTACGCCTTCAATGACCCCTTCAGAAGTATTGACACGAACACGGCGCCCAAGTGTGCAGTTGAGTCGTTTCCATTCTTCAATCACAGGCTCGAACGAACCTGCTCGGTCCACGTTCCACAGGAACGCATCAACCCGCTTGACAATCTCGCGAAACAGCTGGTCGAGCGAGATCTCTTTGCCAAGCTCATCGAGAATCGCAGTAGAGCACTCACGAATGGGGCTTGGCAACGCATCGGTTGTGAAGTTCGCGTTTATGCCGATTCCGACGATTGCAAGATTAATCACCTCTCCGAGATACTCGCTCAATATTCCGCCGAGCTTCTTCTCCTGATACATTATGTCGTTGGGCCACTTCAGTAGTACGTCGAGCCTGCTCCGCAACGCCTTGACGACGGCACAGCCGCACAACAGACCTAGAAGAGGCGCATTACGCATGCCGAGCCGGGGGCGAAGTGCAATTGACATATAGAGACCGCCGGGAGGGGAGGACCATGCACGGTCGAGTCTGCCTCTCCCGTGCGTCTGGGCACCCGCTACTACGATGAGCCCCTCGCCAGCCCCGCGAGTAGCAAGCACCTTGGCGTCCTCGTTTGTAGAGCCCGTAACATCAGAGATCACAAGTCGCGGACGTAGTACGCGAAGCTTGGTCCTTGAGAGTACTGAGGAGTCAATCGGCATCGACACGCATCGGCACCGCAGAAATAGATTACAGATAACAACTTATATTGGATGCGCAACGGAGAACGAGGACGCGTGAGCCCCATGACAAGCTTTGCTGGCGCAGTAATCCTACCGGAGCTGGAAAAGACTCTAGTGTTCAAGAACAGGGACTTGGCCACTGGCGATCATCGCGACACTCTGTTCTATGATGTGGACTGTTTCGGTGTGAGGGGCATTGATGCTGTGACGGGGCGTGTTGACGGACTGGCGATAGGCGTCAATAGATATGGTCTCGCCGTGGCCAACACTCACGTTCGTAACACTGACGAGCCCTCATACCATGTTCTTACCGAACAGATCCTGATGTTTGCGAAGGATGCCGAAGACGGTCTCAGCATGGTGGAAGACCACCTGAAGTCGGGACGGAGGTATCAGTGGGGGAACCTCGTCCTCGCAGACAACGATAGTATGCTGGTCATAGAGATCGCTGGTGATGATTACTCAGTAGAGTGGTCAAAGAGAAAGGTGCTTCGAACCTCACACCACATCATGCTTGACACAGGGGATGAAGTTAGAGAGTACCTAACAAAGATTGCACCGAATGCCTACGAGGCGTCTATGAAGAGGGTCGATCGGGGCTATGAGCTGATACGGCATGTTGACAACGTCAAGGATGTATTCGACCTGCTGAAAGATCATGGTGAGTCGAAGGGCCTGTCAAGCATATGCATGCACCCGGAGAGTGACGGACATCCCAGCACTGTCATGAGCTATGTTGTAGAGATTGACCATGTGCAGGAAACAGGTCGCCCCAAGGTAGTCTTCCACGTCGCGAAAGGAAACCCGTGCGAGAGTAACTACGTGTCCATACCACTGATCTTCCCCGCTGATGAGGAAATCACAAGACGTGCAGAACAGATGTATCCTGGCCTCCAATAGAAGGACTCATGT
>CAZSTY010000094.1:0-5746 GCA_964609885.1 uncultured archaeon | reverse complement strand
TGGATTGGTGGGCAGATGGCCAACAGCCTCTATGAGGACCCCTTGGTGCAGACGCTTCGTGTGAAGGGGGCATCATTTGAGATTCGGGCCGTTGCCTTTGACATAGCGAATGGCGGGATGGTTGCAATACTGCCTCTCTCGGCCATGATGAGTTTGTGGGGAGTCAACGGGCCCAATCTGCTCCTAGTTCAAGTGAGGCAGTACACTGCGTTCGTGGTGAGCCAGATTGAGGAGATTGCTCATCAATATGGGCTGGATATCTATCGCCAGCAGTCAGTCCTCGACGAGAACCTTGCGGTGGTCGGGAGCATCTGGTATCTGCTCCAGCCGCTACCTGTCATGGCTCTTCTCAGTGCGTTTCTCGCATTGACCAATTACCTGATGGTTGCAGTCTTTGGCCGTTTCAGGGACTACGTTATCATGCGCTCTATCGGAGCGAAGCCATCATTCATTGCCAAGACCATTGCGGCAGAGGGCATCATCACAGGCTTCAAGGCGGGAATACCGGCAATCTTGGCCTCCATACTGTTCAGCATCTATCTCCTCGTGCCCGAAGCGGCCGTGCCCTCCGTACTGTACATACCGCTCTCCGCCATGCTGATGATGGGCGCACTTGTTGTTGTGTCGGTATTGGCTGCAATCCCAGTCTATCTTCTATTCATGAGCAGAATGGAAATGAGAGTGTCGGAATTCTCGGTCTGACGGCAACGTTCTTTAGACAACAGCCAGGCAGCGTTCCTCGAGGTGCGGACTATGCCCGAGTCTGTTCAAGAAGAGGAGTTCTCCATTCACTGGATCGAAGATGTCCTTCAGAGAGTTCTTGAGCGCAACGTGGACGAGTATCTGCTCTCCGCAGGAAAGAGTCCCAGTGGCAGTATACATGTCGGGATCTTGAGGGAGCTAATAATCTCAGATGTAATCAAGCGTCGGCTTCTCGACTTGGGCAAGAAGGCACGCACCATGTTCGTGATTGACGACTACGATCCTGTGCGTTCATTCCCGCCGGGCACCTCCCTCTCACTCGACGAGTGGGTTGGCATCCCCTACTCTGACGTTCCTGATGAGTTTGGGTGCTGCGAGAGCTACGGAGCGCACTATGCGAATGAGCTGATTGAAACGTTTCCCGAGTTTGGCATCGACCCTGAAATAGTCTGGACATCAAAGCTATACAGGACTGATGCGATGATAGAGGAGGTACGCACATGCCTGAGGGAAACGGAGACTATCCGTGAGATCATGATCGAATATGTTGCTCGCGATTTCAGTCCAGAACAACGCACGCAATACATTGAGTCGATGAAAAACTGGTATCCCGCCTCGGTGGTATGCCCTGAGTGTGGGCGGCTCCAAGCAGGAGCCAAAGGCTCCATCATGCCCAACAGAATAACCAATTACGATCCTGAAACCGACGCTGTGTCTTTCAAGTGTCACTACTGTGGGTTGGAAGACACTCGACCTCTCAATCAGCTTCGAGTGAAACTCACGTGGCGAATCGATTGGCCTGCCAAGTGGCACCTGTTCAGAGTCACGTGTGAGCCTGCGGGAAAAGACCACTCGGTGAAAGGTGGCTCATACGATACTGGCCTTGAAGTGTCGCGGAGAGTCTTCGGATGGGAGGGCCCGGTCAAGGTCCCGTACGAGTGGGTTCAGATTGGCGGTCGTGACATGACCACCTCCGAGGGCATAGTGTTCACCCCACGATCCTGGTTGCGAATCGCCCCGGCCTCACTGTATAGATTCCTTATGCTCAAGACCGACCTCCAGAGAACGATCAACATTCAACCGGACAGGATTCCTGACCTCGTGGATCAGTATGACCGGTTTGAGCGGACCTACTACGGTCTGGAAGATGCGGACTCTGACCGACAGAGGCTCGCAAGGCTCCTGTACCCACTGTGTGAGGCTCAACCGGTTCACGAAGAATACGTCCCGAAACTCTCGTTCAAGTTCGCTGTGGTCATCTCCCAGCTGGAGGACCTGCTTGGTCACGATGTTGTTGTGCAACGTTGTGTTGAGGCGATGAAACGTCAGTTCGGGGTCGAGAGTCTACCTGCCGAGTCAATGAGAAACATCGAAGAGCGCCTAAGAATGGCTCTCAACTGGGTGCGAGAGTACGGGACCGAACGAGATCGAGTTGAGGTGCCCCCTGAGGTTCCCACTGCAATACGACAGACCCTGACTGATAAGGACAAGGAGTTTCTCTCCGTAATGGTCGAGGCGCTGCGAGCCGGACCTACCAATGACGAGGACATCCAAGCTGCTGTGTTTGAGGCAGCACGTAGTGTGGGTCTGAAGGAGAAACGGGCGTTTGTTGTGATGTACCGGCTCCTGATCTCGCGAAAGTCTGGTCCACGACTGGGACCATTCATCAACCTGTTGGGGCGCGAGTGGGTGGCAGACCGCATTGCGAGTGTCCTGTAGATGCGGTTTCAGGTGCCAGCTGCGGTCGCAACACCTTTATTAGTGCGGCCAAGACCGGCCTTCGCGGCCCCACAGGCCTGGACCCGTGGTCACAATGCTTGGTCGCCTACGAGAGAAGTATCAGAGGGTGATGGCACCTGTAGGCCGCGCTCTGGCCCGGACAGGTATCACGCCCAATGCAATCACAATCCTTACGCTCCTCGTCGCCATTGTCAGCGGCTATCTCTTCTATGTTGGGTTTCTGCTCCTCGGTTTCATCATGATGGCCCTAACGGTCATACTTGACATGTTTGATGGAGCAGTAGCTCGTGCAGCTGACCTATCTTCGAAGTTCGGGGCTACTCTTGATCACACCCTCGACAGGTACGCTGAGTTCTTCTTCATGTTTGGACTGATGGCTGGACCCGCGGGGCCGGTCGACATCCAGTGGTGGCCCTATTCGACGGGTGACACATTCATTCCTTGGGCCTGGGGGTTCATAGCCCTCTTTGGAATGGTAATGGCAAGCTTCACACGCGCAAAGGCCGAGTCAGTGGGAGGACTGGAAAGATGCACGGTTGGCGTGGCTGAACGACAGGAGAAACTGCTGCTTCAGTTTGCTGGGATACTTCTCCTGGCACTCTCTCCAACTAACATTTGGATGGACTTTCTCGGTCTGTTTCCCGGTGAAGTCGCACAGATTTTCGTATCACTGCAGATTACGAACATCCTTACAGTGTGTATTGTTGTCGTTGCGTTGTTGTCTCACGTGACTGTAATTCAACGTCTTCGGTACGCCCAGAAGATGATTGTTGATTGAATGGATGGGTCTGATGATGTACGACCTCGTGGTGCTTGGCAATCCCCTTGTTCGACTGAGCGCTGGTAGTACTCAGGGACCAGCCATTGTGGGGCCAAGCATCACGACTGCATCGGTGGCTGCCCGACTGGGTGTGGAAGGAACAGTAATTGTGGGGGCCATCTCGACTGAGTGGCGCACGCAGGCTGTGAGCAATTTAGACCTATACTCCATTCCGGAGCATGTGCTACTTCAGGCCGACCGATTGTGCTCGGCTGCACTGCCCACACCCAGTGGCAGTACAATCGAGCTGGCAATTGCCCCCACACGCATTCGCATCAGGGACATCCCTGCAGAGTTCTTGAGTACCCGCATGGTGGTACTCTCGCCATTCGCAGGAGAGGTCGATGACGAGTTGATTGAATGGTTCTCCTCATCCAGCAATGCCACCTTGATCTGGGACCCCAGCTTCTACCGCGTCACCAACGGTCGTGCGATTCACACAGTCATGGAACGCTCTGAGGCCCGCCGAATTCTCCGCCTTGTGGACGTGGTGGCACTGCATCAGAGCGAGTGTCAGTACCTTATTGGCGAGGACGATCCTCTTGTGGCTGCGGAACTTATAGTCGAGCTTGGTGCCGGAGCTGCGATTGTCACGCAAGGCGATCATGGCAGCACAGTGTACGAGGGCGACGACTTCCTAGTTGTGCCGGCTTATCCAACGGGGACAAAGGGAAGATGCTGGGCTGGAGCGGCGTTCGTGGCTGGCATCGCCAGTGCGCTGTTGGCTGAACAGCCTCTCATCAAGGCTGTGGCGCTTGCCTCTAGCGTTGCAAGCGTGTTTGTAGAGCAGAAAGACAGGTATGCTCCCCTAGATATGAAGACCATCGATAAGCGCCAGAGGCATATCATGAGCCGGATTGAGTTTCGGTAGTTCACGGCCTACTCGGTCAGATCGAACACCTTGTTGAGTGTGTCTATGAGGAATGCCTTGGCCTCTCGCATCGCTTGACTTCCGCGCTCCGTTATTCCGTAGTACTTCCTCGGAGAGTCGCCTTTCCGTTGTTCCTCGATGAGGCCGTCCTTGACAAGGCGGTAGATAATCGCATAGCCGCTGACCGTGGCTGGCGAGAACCCAAACCTCTTGCTCACAAGTTCCTTCAACTCGTAGCCGTAGTGGGGTCGCTCCTGCAACAGTCTCAGAATGTATATCCAAAGCATCTCCTTGGTCAGCTTGTCGACTAGTCTGCCTATCGCCTTCGGCCTATCCCTTTCTTTCAGACCCTTCACCGTGGGCATGGTTCACGTCATCCTTTCGAACTCTGAGATCACGGTTGAGATGCAATGACTGCTGAGCATGCTTCTTCTGCCCAATGTTAGTCTTGGAATGTTGAACTCCTTGACCACACTTTGTGCCACAGAATCGAGGCCCACATGGTCTCCGAGCATAAAACTGTTCTGCGCCGCGGTTCCCTCATCGAATGCCGCACGGAACGGGTCCCCGTTCTCCTCAAGAACCCAGACCCTCGAACTGGGGCGAGTCATCAACTCTCTGACCACATCACGCAAATCGCACTGGTCCACTGTGACGAAGGGGGGCGGGTGACCCTGCAGCGCGTCACGTATGACCGTCGCCCACGCCCTCTCCCCCACCGGCAGTCGCTCACCCGGATAGTGAAAAGTCATGCGTACCGCATTGCCGAGTACTGCCATCACCTCGATGCGACTTCTCGGCCACGTGTCGGGTCCCCAGTCAAAGGCCGCGGCGAGAACCCTGCAAAGCAAGTCAATACGCTTCCCGCTACTCGGGAGATCCCGTAGGCGGAAATGTCCGTCGACGGGAGCCCGGGGCATGACCTGAATGAAGCGTAGAAGTCTGGTGGATGGTTCCGTCATTTGGAATACCAGCTGACGTGCGGTTCCGCTGAGTTCGGGAGCACACCAGACTGGCCTGACATCGCGACTTTTGGTCTATCGCCTTGGCTTCGTCCGTCGCTCACTGGCACTCCTGATTTGGAGCTTACCCATATGCACGGCACAACTAACACAGTAATATTCGGTCACTCTTCGTGTGTGAATATAGCTGCCCTGAGCCCTGAGCTCACGAGCAAGTTGTGGGTCGACGGCTGAAACACGTCGGGTGTACTTCTTGGCCTTGTCAGCCGGGATTATCCTTCCGCACTTCGAACACTGCACTGTTCCAGTTCTACCGGAGCCGCCTTTTGCACGGCCTCCGGATTTTCTCTTCTTGCCCACGGTTATCCACCAGAACTGTTTCTCACCGCGCCCACTACGAAGGGGCTTAAAACCTTGTGGCTAGCTGATACTACCGTCAGGACAGTGTCCCCTTGACTGCAATCTCGCGCACCCTACTGATAATGCGCTTATTGGCCTCCAATAGCCCCTGAGACACCTCCCTAGGCACTTGGTCATCGAGGACGGGCTTCTCCTCACCAGCGAGTCCTGCCAAGCTGGCTTCTACGCATGGCCCTAGCACAAGCGGGTTGTAGCCCCCCTCAAGTACCCAGAAGGATCCTCGCGCTCCCA
>CAZSTY010000093.1:0-5761 GCA_964609885.1 uncultured archaeon | reverse complement strand
CTATCGGTGGAATCACATTTGCTGCATAGTACTCGTCAGGATTCGGCATGGCACCTTACCTACGTGCTGATGACTCCGATTGATGTGAGAGTGATATCACACACAACTCATTCGGGTCTATGACGTGCCTCCACAAGAATCTTGGCGAGCTGCTCAAAGACATCAAGGATACCCTCGCCGGTCTTCGCAGAGGACTCTACATATGGCATGCCATGCTTCTCGGCATAGGCCCGACCCTCTTCTGGCGTCACGACCCGGTCGGGAAGGTCGGTCTTGTTAGCAACGAGAACAAGCGGAATGGTCTTCCCGACCGCCTTCTTCAGTTCGGCAAGCCACTCATCAAGGACTATGAAGGTTCTTCGTCGTGTCACGTCATACACTAGGAGGCCACCACTTGACCCGCGGTAGTACATCGGTCGCAGAATCTGAAATCGAGATTGCCCTGCGACATCCCAGATTTGCAGCTTCACGGTGAGCCGGCCGCTGTCAGTGGCGATCTCGAGGTTCTTCACTGCGAACTGGCTGCCAATCGTTGTACGATAGTCTGTCCGGAAGAAACCGTGTGAGAAACGGGTGACAATCGCCGTCTTTCCAACAGCACCCTCTCCGAGGACGACCACTTTGAAGAGATAGTCATAGGAACTACTCATTGGTCCGGACCCACCTTTGTGGACTTGCCACGGGACTCTTAGCGGGTACTCGAATCCCTCGTTAATAATCTTTTGTGGCTTACAGCATAATGGTGGGAGAAGACACGCTCTGTGCAGATTCCGGTCAATGTGCACCGAACTTGCGATCAACCCAGTCCAAGAACTTGCCTAGGAGTCGATTGAACTCCTCGGGTTGCTGCACCATCGGACAGTGATCCGAACCGCGTACGATTGCGATATCGGCCCTTGGAAGTCGCCTCACCAGCTCCTCAGCCACTCCGAGAGGGATGATGTCGTCGTCGTCGCCATGAATGACGAAGACAGGAAGATCGATGTCACCGACTCTGGCGGTTATGTCAAAGCGGTCACATGCGCGGAGGTCACGACGAACTGTTTCCGGATGCTCGCGTTTTCGGTCCTCCTCTTCTTTCCATATCTTGTAGGCCAGAGACTCCTTGTCCGTCATTCTCTTCTTGATGAGAAAGAAATAGCTCTCGACGGTCTCTATGACGAGGCCCGGGGCAAGCTTGGATAAGTCCAAGTCAGGAGATGTGTCGACGAGCGCCACTGCGACCGGACGACGGACGGGCTGGCTGAGAAGGTACGCCATCACGGCGCCGCCGCCCATTGAATGGCCGACCAATACAAACTTGTCCAAGTCGAGGTGATCAAGTAGGGCGCCAACTTCTTGGGCATAGTCGTCGACAATGTCAGCCTCCCCCTTCACGGAGTCCGACTGGCCGTGCCCGGAGAGGTCTAGGGCTATGACCCTGCGCTCGGGGGCAAAGCGCTGTATCTGCAACGTCCATATCGCATGGGACGATCCGGCACCATGGACGAAGACCACGGGCACCCCACATGAATCACCACAGTCCGCAGCATCCACATAGTGGAGCTGTAGGTCTCTGAACTTGAAAAACGGCATGGCAAGTACTTCCTGGATGACAGCTGCTGGGAAACCACACAGTGAATTTAGTTGTATTGTGGTTGCATGCACTGTGCTAGGCCGTGCAAGCGTGTGAGTTACCTTTTTGACCAGCCATGCCCGCCTGTAGTACGAGGAAGGATGACGGAGAAACTGTTCGGCACGACGGGAGTCAGAAAGATTTACGGTGAAGAGTTCGACATCGACATGGCACTGCGTCTGGGAAGGACTCTTGGTACGCATCTAGGCGGTGGTACGGTACTACTGGCTCGTGACGCTCGGATCACAGGCAGGATGGTGGCCGATGCCATCTCCGCGGGACTTCTCTCGACCGGCGTGAATGTCGTTCGCGCGGGAGTCATCCCGACGCCAACACTCGCCTTCATTACCAAGCACAGTGGTTTTGCGACTGGTGTGATGGTGACTGCGTCTCATAACCCCCCAGAGTACACGGGTGTCAAGTTCTGGCGGTCTGACAGCATGGGGTATACTCCCGAAGAGGAGCGTAGACTTGAGAAGATCTACAATGAGGGGAAGTTCACGACTGCAAGTTGGGACACGCTGGGAACTGAGAGCGTGCTTGAGACCGCGGTCTATGATCACATTGGCGAGATACTGAAACGTTGTGATGTCGATGCCATTCGCGGGCGCAGCTTCAAGGTCGTCGTAGACCCGGGCAACGGGGCAGCATGTGTACTCACTCCCTATCTGATGCAGCAGCTTGGATGTCAAGTGATTAGCCTGAACAGCCAGCTCGATGGCCACTTTCCCGGTCGAAAGTCGGAGCCTGAGGAGGCAACACTTGGGGACCTTGTGAACATGGTGAAGACCACCGGTGCCGATCTGGGAATCGCCCATGATGGTGACTCTGACAGAGTGGTCTTCGTCACGGACACGGGTGAGGTGGTGAGAGGCGACCGCACGATCGCGCTCCTTGCGAGGGAGATGCTCGCCTCAGCTGAGAACAGGGTCGTGGTGACAACCGTTGATAGCTCTCGGGCCCTCGATGAAGCCGTCGAGGCCGCAGGAGGAACTACGATTCGTACACCTGTCGGAGACATCCAAGTAGCGATCAAGATTCGCGAGACCGGTGCAGTGTTTGGTGGCGAGGCCTGTGGAGTGTTTATCTTTCCAGAGTTCCACCTCGCTCCTGAACCGTTCTTGGCCGCATGCAAGTTGCTAGAGCTCATGGCAAAGACAGAGAGGAGTTTCAGTGACCTCATCTCAGAGATACCAAAGTACCCTCTCCGTAAGACCAAGGTGACATGTCCAAACGAGAAGAAGGAGGAGGCGATGAAACGACTATCGGCCGTTCTTCCTTCTGAGTTGAACGGTGTGACCGACGTGATAACTGTGGACGGTGTCGGGCTGATGCTGAAGAACGGTTGGGTCCTCGTTCGGCCCTCGGGCACGGAGCCTGTCATTCGCATCACCTGCGAGGCACCCACTGAGAAAGACGTCGAGGAGATTCTATCTCAGGCACGAGGTATAGTGGAGGCCACCTTGTCTGGCATGTGACCAACCAAATGCGAACAATGTTTATAGCGTGACCGGGCAGTGAGTTCTCCGACGACGGGGTCCCCATCATGGGCGAAGAAGACGATTTCATCAAGGAAGAGTTCGAGTGGGCGCTTCAGGACCCGACCGAGGAGAAGCTGAGGAGTCTCGGGGAGGTCGTCAGCACCATTACGAAGAAGCTTGTCGAGGCAATCAGTGAGCTGCAGGTTCAGGTATACGAGGTTCAGAAACAGATGCAGACGCTCGACTCGCGAATCGACGGGCTCGAGAACAGGATTGCCAATCTGAGAGCTGCGCCTGCAGCCGGACCAAGCGGGGGCCCAGCGAAACCAGCAGGGGAGGCTGCTGCCCCGGTCGCAGCAAAAGCGCCGGCAGCCAAGGCTCCGCCGCCAAGAGCTCCCAGTGGCCCCATGAGCATGATGGGCGAGCTCAAAGCACTTCTTGCCGCACGGAGAAAGAAGGCCGAGGGCGGTGGCGAATAGTCACACAAGACGACTTGCAGCGTTCTCGGGATAGAAAGGTCCTGCGTGTTCCGGCAGCACGATTCTAAATGCCTCTGCCCTCTCACAACCAGATTGTATGCCGCGGAGAGCAGTCCGCGCGTCGTAGAACTTGAGATAGTATCCCTCTGCCTTGTCCATCTGAGAGACATGCTTGTGGAGCGCCTCGACAACACGCCTGTATACTGCACTTATGTCAAGCATCACTTGGGGTCGGCTGTGCAGAGAGTTGATCTCCATGTGATACACTCGCTTCACACGATGGGCATCCGGATACAACGTCACATGGGAGGCCCACTCCACGGCGTGGTCCACGAGATGAGAACAGGTGACATGCGCGCGATTGTAGTCCATTGGTGAGTGCGTGATTACTATCTCGGGACGAGAGCGCAGAATTGCATCGACAACCTCTCTCGCCAAGGACATGTCAACGTCGAAGTCATCCCGGGAGCTGCAATACACGTGTCTGACTCCCAGCACATGCACGGCGGCCTTCAGTTCCCTGTTCCGCGTGTCATTACCGGTCAGACAGAGAACATCCACAGGGATACCTGCATTGGCATGGACTGCAATGGCACCGCCTGCGCCAAGACACTCATCGTCCGGATGGGCACAGACTACTAGAATTGAAGGCCCGTCGCCCTCGGGCATGATGATGGCGTGCTCCATGACACTGATTAAGGTTTGGACGCATCATCGCCCTTATTATCAAGACCGCCGGAGAGACGTGGGTGGCTCACTTGAAGATTGGCGTGAATCTCTACCCATCAGTGGGAGGCTCAGGCTACCTAGCAACAAGACTTGGACAGCATCTTGCCGAGTGCGGACACACAGTTCACTTCATCACGTACCAGCGTCCCTTCTCGTTAATGTGGGAGCAGACGCCCGGAGTCTTCGTAGACCTTGTAGACAACTTCGACTACCCGTTGTTCAAGGATGTTGGCCCACCCTATACGATGGCCTTGACATCGAAGATTGTGAAGGTCACACGCGGTGCAGGCCTTGACCTCATTCACTCACACTATGCGATTCCTCATGCGATGTCGGCATTCATGGCGCGAGAGATCACAGGCGTACCATATATTGTGACGCTGCACGGCTCGGATGTGCATACTCTAGGAACGGACCCTGCATATCGCCCCGTGGTCACCCATACTGTTGAGCAGGCAGACGCTGTGACCACAGTATCAGAGTTCCTCAAGAGGAAGCTGATTGACGGGCTGGGTATCGACCGCGAGATTCATGTCATTCCCAACTTCATCGATGTTAGGAAGTTCGTCCATCTTGATGGGATTCGCCTGACGGTAGAAAGCGGATGTGTGTCGCTGCGACACGAGAATGCCATGGATATCGATCCCGAAGAGAAAGTTATCCTTCATGCCTCCAACTTTCGACCTGTGAAGCGTGTTGTGGAACTGATTGAGATAATGCGGGTGGTCGTTGATCACCTCCCACGGACCAGACTCGTCATTGCAGGCGACGGCCCCACTCGTATTGAGGTTGAGAGAAAGATAGAGGAGCTTCAGCTCTGTGACAATGTCCACCTTCTTGGCGTGAAGAGCAACATGCGAGAGGTGATGTGCTCAGCCGATGTGTTCGTCCTGAACTCTACCATGGAGGGCATGCCCCTCGTGCTGCTAGAGGCAATGTCATGCCGCCTCCCCGTGGTCACAACCCCTGCGGGGGGCATCCCGGAGCTCGTCCGCCCAGGTAGGGACGGGGTTGTCACCGAGGGCTTCGATCAGGAGGAGATGGCGGCCGCGCTGATTGACATCCTTCAAGACGATTCCAAGAGGCAAAGTCTTGCGGAGGCGGGGCGGCGCAGGGTGGAGAGCGAGTTCGCTGCAACAAAGATTGTTCCAATGTACGAACAAGTGTTCGAGTCTGTCGTTGACGGTTAGGAGGACGAAACTTGGAGCCCAGCATAGTTGCTGCATATGACGCGTACGTCTGGAGTGGAGAACACCAGGACCTTGTCAATAGTCTCTACAACGATCCCCCGGTGACACTTGCTGAGGCCGCGTCACGAATTCCAGAAATCAGGGCTGCATATGATGGCACTGAATGGTTCGTCGAAGACAGCCTCAAGAAACTACAGCAGCGCCTTGCCGTTCTGTGCAAGCGACTGGGATGTATGACTCCGGGTGTGAAACACACCATTGAGAGAT
>CAZSTY010000092.1:1015-5785 GCA_964609885.1 uncultured archaeon | reverse complement strand
GAATCCCCAAGGTTCCCGTCTTTATCGAAGGGATGATTGCACAGGCAACAGCTATTCATACGACGCATCCTGAGGCCCTCAGCAAGAAGATTCGTGAGATGATATTCCATCAGGGCGTCAATCCATTCCTGAATGAGATCTTCGTGCAGGTTGACAGTCCAGAGCAGCGGGAGGAGATTGTCAACGGTGAGCCATGCATAGTCATGGCGACATCGGGTATGCTTGCGGGTGGGCCGAGCGTGGAGTACTTCAAACTGATGGCTCCAGACCCCAAGAACGCCCTCATCTTCGTGAGCTACCAGGGCGAGGGGACACTTGGCCGACGGATTCAGAAAGGTTGGAAAGAAGTCCAGATGTACAATCGCGAGGGGCAGATGACAGTCATACCCGTCAACATGCAGGTAGAAACCGTCGAGGGATTCTCGGGACACTCGGATAGAAAACAGATCCTGAACTACGTCAAGCGTGTGAGCCCAATCCCAGAGCGAATCCTCACGTGCCACGGAGAAGTGACCAAGTGTCTGAATCTAGCGTCCACAATCCACAAGGCACTCAATGTGGACACGAAAGCACTGATGGTCACAGAGTCAATCAAACTCAAGTGAACTCGCGGCTAGAACTTCACGAATGAGGGTGTGACGACTAGGCAACTGTCATTGAGCAACGCTATGTCAGCCTGATATCCGCGCGTTTCGCCACGAATACGCTCAATAATCCGCTTCAGCTCAAGGTACGACTGCTCACGGCCGTCATTCAGCTGCGTGATGTCCAGTAGGACAATATTGCCGTTTCGAATCTCGTTTACCACAAATGGTACATCATCTAGGGACCGCAGACGGCGTGAGCGAATGAATATGTGTTCAAGCTCAGCAAGACGCTTGAACTCATGCTGAAGGTTCGGCTCGGCTGCTTGGACTGCTGGTGAGAACACGCCGAGAGGCACTCGTGGTGATGACATAGGCTCAGTGCCCTCAGAAGTGGTCTGCGTATTGCTCTTCTTCCTGAACAGTCGCACCTAGATCTACCTCACACAGACTCTGAAACGTTGTGAAGAAAAGAGCGAGTAATACATGAGAGGTGTAGCATTACGTACAGTAGGACTCGTAGGCCCGACGTAAGACTTGGTGGGCCTCCTCAACCATTCGGTCTATCAACTCCTTGACGGTCGGAAGGTCGCCAATACGGCCCACACACTCTCCACCAAACATGAGAGCGTTATCAGAGTCGCCGTCAAGCAGACAATCGAAGCCCTCACGCTCAAGGCTCAGAATACGTTCGTTCGACGGCACAGGACGACCAAGATAGAACTCGGGAATGTCATCGAGTGTCTGTTCCACGATCATCTCAGCACGGCGGTTCCGGAGAGATCTCATGGGGCCAAAGATTCCTCGACCAGTGAGTGTCTGTCGCTCCTCCCGTTCGATTATGGCGCTCTTCCAGACGTCTTCGAAATCGCTCTCTTGCGTAGCGATGAATCTGGTGCCCATCTGCACTCCCACAGCCCCCAAGCATAGTGCAGCAGCCAGCGACACGCCGTCGCAGAAGCCCCCAGCTGCGACCACAGGACACCTCACGGCCCGAACCACAGCAGGCACAAGTACAATGGAGTGAACAGGCTCCCAAGACACATGGGCGCCGCCCTCATGCCCAGATGCGACTATGATGTCAACGCCGGACTGTTCGGCCTTCCTCGCATGATACACAGAAGGTACAACGTGAATCCAAATGAGACCGTGCTTCTTCACAACAGACCATGGCTTGGGATTGCCGGCAGAAGTTATCAAGACACGCAGACGCCTCTCAACGTTGGAGTCGTTCTCTCGTGACTCGACGACTTGGCGTATGAACATCTCAGACGCAGGCAGAAACTCTGAGGCCACAGGAACATTCACACCGAAGACGCGGTCTGTGGACTGAAGACTCCTCGTGACACGCTCGATGGACTTTCGTAAGAGCTCGGTCGGAGCGTCCTCACCAAACAGGCGAATGGGATCAATCGGTGCAGCCTCGGGAAGTAACGACGCCGCCATTCCAATACTACTGATGACACCAAGAGCGCCAGCCCTGCTCACCGCGATTGCAAGGCTCTCAGTCCGATAAGGTCCCATGCCGCCCTGTATTATCGGGTGCTGAATGCCTAATATCTCACAGAGCTCTGTATTGAGGAGGTTCATGCCTCATTCCTATGGAACACTCAGATATGAGTGTAGGTTTCTCTACTCCACTATCGAGTCATATGCCTTGGAAATGACCTATATGCGCCAAGGTGACTCCCTGAACAAGAGATGAGAGCGATGGCCAAGAAGGGAGAGGATGCCCTGCAGGACCTGAGAGAGAAACTGAAGGCGCTGAGCAACAGATACGCCGTGGAACTCCTTGAGGTCCTCAATCCCGAGACGGGAAACATCATTCCAGATATGGGATGGGACGACATAGTTGAGGGCATCTTGGAGATGCAGGGCTGGCCTCGACCGAACAGGGCTGACAAGGAGGAGAGAAGTCAGTACGAGGCAGAATACGAGGAGTTGAGAAGGCGACTCTCAACTCGCGGAACGCTCTATGACAGCATGCAGAAGCTGGAAAACGCTGGCTTCGTGAGAGCAAGCGGTGAGAGAGGGCGGAAACATCGGAGATACAGGATAACCCACAGCGGCAGGCTTGCGCTCGATGCGGTGAAAACAATCCACGGACTAATCTTTACGCCAACGGAGGTAGGAAAAGCGGCAAGGACCCTGCTGCGGTACAAGAACTTTATACGACTGATGCCTGCTCAAGCCAAGTTCTTGAGGGAAGTGGGAGATGTCCACAGAGATCTAATAATCCAGATGCCTCCAGGATCAGGCAAGACATTCTTGGCGATGGTCATCGTTCTCATGCGATTGCAGCAGGGCATTCGGTGTCTGTATCTTGCACCCTACAAGTCACTGAGCAGGCAGATAGTCGACGAGTATGAAGAACTCTTCAACCAACTTGGGTATTCGATGGTGCGGTATGATGCACAGTCCGATGCTTCAGAGCAGGCACTGGAGCAAGCGGACCTCGTCGTGGGAATCTACGAGTCGGTACTGTCTGCAGTAATGGCGAAAAAACGATGGACAGAGGAAATCGGGCTCGTGATTGTTGACGAACTGACAGAGCTTGGAGGAGTTCCATCTGAGAGAACGGCTCATGAGATTGGAGAGGATCGCAGTTCGCGTCTGGATCTTCTCATCGCCCTTCTGAAGGGGAGGCGACAGATCATCACACTGTCCTCACGTTTCGGTGATACGGACAGTGTGGCGCGATGGCTGAATGCAGACGTATTCCGACCCAGTGTGAGAATAGTACCTGATGAGTTTATTGTGACAAACATAAGCAACGGCGTCTTGATTGCTAGTGCTGATGGCACACAGCAGTTCACAACTAGCGTAAGAAGCAGACTCGACGCCATTCACGAGCATATTGGAGATTACTCTAAGAGAACCCTTCTCGTTGTCACTGGCACGCGTGAGGCCGCGGAGTACTATGCAGCGCGAATCGCTGATTCATATCCGAGAGAGATTGACCAACAGACAATAGAATACGTCATCGGCGAGAGTGAGAATCATCCGGCTGCGAGCCGACTCAGGCAGTTTCTCTCACAAGGGGTCGCGTTCCATCACGCAGGGCTCGACCTATCCCTGCGGGCGAGGTTGGAACGAAAGATCAAGGAGGGAAAGATTGAGTGTGTGGTGGCGACCACAGGCATCACCGCGGGCACAAGCTTCCCATTTGACTGTGTTGCAATCATGCTTGACCAGAGCCTCATGAAACGGATTGACAGATCACGATACCTGCAAATAGCAGGTAGAATAGGAGAATACCATCTTGCGGAACACGGGGGCACCGTGTATCTTGCGCTTCCGAGGGCCGATGAGGGCGAGAATCCCAACGCCATTGCCTCGCGGTTACTCCACCAGCCACTCCAACCCCTTAGACCCAATCCTGTCGACCCGCGACTGGTCAGTGCTATACTTGCCATTGGCCTATCACGTGGGAAGACGCTGACATTGGACGACATGAATGACTTTATCCGTTCAGTGATTGAGAAGACACTTAGGGCCGCACTCGACAAAGAGTATGCTGATAGTGTTTGCCAACAGGCGACCATACTGGTTGACTGGCTCACTGAGAGGGGGTTCATTCGGTCAAAGAGGGGTCTTGAGCTGAGCAGAGAGGCGAAGACTGCAATCGAGGTTGGAATAAACCTGCTGGACCTCGCCGAAGTGTGGGATCTCATTACCATGGGTAAGCCACCCGATGAGGACAGAATCATCGAGATTCTCTTGCGGTTTGATCTTGTTCAGGCTGCAAGACCCAAGTCGCCACTTCCACTCGACATAGAGATTAAGATGGCCAATGTTGAGCCGCCCGATGAGGGGCTTCTTCGGCGGGTGGAGGTTAGAAATGCGATAAAGCGCGAGGTCTTTCGAGGCTGGCTTGAGGAGAAGAGTGTGAGAGAGTGTATCGAGTCCGCCATGATGGCGGGAGCAATGCTCGACGAGAAGAGAACGCGCTGGAGCAAGTTCGACGAGGGCGACATGATGACCATGGTGGAGCAGGCCGCCGACATTACGCATATTATCAGTGAGTTTCTGGAGCGGAATGGCATGAGTGCGGCGGCACAGTGTTTTGCTCTCTTCGAAACTCGGCTTCGATGGGGTCTGCGTCAGGACGCTGCATCCACAGATCTTCTTCGACTCATGATACCCTCGGAAACTGGAGTTTCCCAGCTAACACGCAGAGAGATTA
>CAZSTY010000092.1:0-1005 GCA_964609885.1 uncultured archaeon | reverse complement strand
TGACGGTGGATATACATCCATTGAGAGAATAGTACGGAAAGACGTAGATCCCTCGGAGGCCAAACCCACGAGGGAGAGGTTTGCGAAGAGGTGCGGGCTGCCGAGGAAGCGTGCGCTTGAGATATATAAAGCGGCACAAGCACACATGAGGCAGGCCCGCGCTCGACGGTAGCCTCTGAAGAGACTCTGAACAGGCCGATTCTACTGTTTACCGAATTCCCAGAGAGCGTCGCCGATATGGTGGCGTGACAATACAACCTTACCGCTCTTGGCTTGGCGCATTGTTTCCGAATCAAACATGGCAACCCCGATGGCCAGAGGCTTGCCGTGACGCTCATCTACTACAGCGACCACCGACCCCTCCTCAATCCCGTCGTCAACTGCTGTGACTCCAGGACGCATCACATCAGCACCATTGACCACAAAGCGCACTGCGCCCATGTCAACGGTGACTCGTGGTACTGAAACGTAGCCTGCAAGAACAGCACGCAGGGTGGGCAGCATACGTCCATCTCGTTCGAAGAAGAGAATCTCACCATTGAGCAGCATGACGCGAGAACCATCATCAAGGATGCCAGCCTCCAGCCGCGCGCCATCAGGAAGAGAAACGGTCGTACCAATCACACTCTCGATCTTCTCAATCTCGACTCTCTGATGCTTCTTCTTGAGAAGGTGGCGATTCTTTATTCGTTCAATCTTCGGCATCGCGGAGAGAGTGTAAGACGTACTCCTTTTGAAGGCTCCGAATGAGATCACACAGGTTGAGGCGCCCAACGTGAAATCTTCGTATCGTCATGTTTTTAAGTTGTCCAAAGACGATAGCGCGAGCGTCGTGAGGCTCGTCCCCACGAGGAGTTCTCATGTTGGTGACAGTTGGTGAATAGTGGTAAACCTATGGAGCTGCTTCAGAAATCGATTGGCTCCCAAGTGCTCGTGGAACTCAAGGGGCACAGGAAGCTTCGAGGAAGGCTCGGGAGATTTTGGAAGCCTTTGAAGGGGGCTACT
>CAZSTY010000091.1:0-5787 GCA_964609885.1 uncultured archaeon | reverse complement strand
ATGGCAACGTTCAAGCTTCTCATTGAAGGAAGTGACCGACCAATAGTGCTGTTCATTGATGAGATGGAGGGGCCATACAACACGTACGGTGAGGAGGGCGAGCGGCGGTTCCTCGAGGTGATCAAGCGTATGTACAACGAGTGCACGAACATTTGTATCATTGCCTCGTGTCTGTCAGAGATTTGGGAGAGAATCTACTCTATCGCTGACACACCAATGCGTTCTAGAATGGAGCCCCCGGTCAGCCTCGAACGTTTCAGCAGGGATCACGTAGCGAAGTTCATTCAAGAGAGCATGGATTTCTACTGGGACGAGAAGAACCTGGACCCGCCACCCAACCCGTACTTCCCGCTGAGCGAGGAGGACGTGACACTGGTCTACGAGAAGTCCCACGGGGTGCCACGAGAGGCAATTAGACACCTGATCACGCGGATGGATGAGATACTCTTCGGACGTAGAGTCACCGAGGCGAGGGCAGCGGACTACGTCATCAAACTCACTCCAAGCGTCGTGATTGGTTCGATTGTCCGTGCGATTCAGATTCTCGCTGAGGAATCAGGCCTGAGCATACAGCTCCAAGCCGCAAGTGGCCGTTCGAAGAGAGAGTCTGCAGCCACAATGACGATTAGCGACGGCTCTGGCACCAAGACGTTCTCGATTGAGGTGCCAAATGTGAAGGACTGGAACCGGAGCGCAGGAGTCGCCGCCTACTATTCGGCTAAACGCCTCAAGAAGGCCGTAGAGGAAGGTGTGGCGGACATCGTTGTCATAGCCGTGCCGGAGAAGACCAGTGGGGCAAAGTTCGAGGCGGTCAAGGAGGAGCTGCGTGAACGCATGATTGTCTTGTCACTCAACCAAGACACGGCCGCAGAACTTGTGGACGCAACAAATGAAGGTAGGCTACCTGACAGCCAGCTGGAAACGTTCCGTGAACTCCTGAAGAAGATTTCACCGTGAGAACGGTACAGCTCTGCAGCGAGGAGATGCCGGAAGAGGACGCGGAGAGGGCCCTCACTCCCGCACTTGACCTCATGCTATGGACGACGTGTCAGCACTACCACGACGACCACGACTACCACCCCCGCGGCAATGGCCCCCGCGATGATCATGGCATCGTACTCACCCGTGGGCGGGGGTGTGGTACTTGTGTTTGAAGAGGTCGTGGACTCTCCTGTGGACGTTGTCGTAGTGGTTTCCGTGGGTGATGTTGTGGCTGTTGACGTGGTGGTTGTCGAAGAACTCGTGTACACTATCGACGTGAAGACGAACCGCGCATGGCTCCACTGGCCAGTGTCATCCTGTGCGTAGACATCGAGGGTGTGCTGGCCTTTGATGTTTGGCAGACCCGTGAGAACCGTCGAGTTCTCAGCCCCATCCCACGAGTAGTATGTCACTGCTGGAACCTCGCTGAAGTACAGCTGAGGAATGGTGCCTGCGGGCTTCTGCGACATATTTGCAAACCCGCGAATCGCAATCTCAATCGGGCCGCGATAGGGAAGCTTGTAGTTCTCAATCACGGCTCCCGTTGTCCGTTTTGCTGTGATGTTCAGGCTTGAGGAAGTCACATCCACAACAGTGTAGTGATAGTAGGCTCCGCCCCACGGACTGTTGTACAGGGGAGCGCCCGCACCGCCGGTGATAATGTGGACTACACCATTTGTGGTCAGACGGTTGTAGAGATGGTCGTGGCCGGCGAAGTAGACTGTCACATTCTTGCTCTCGAACAATGCCTGAAGTCTGTCGCGCTCGGTCTCGTTTCGGTCTAGGGACGAGCCTATGTGCTTGATGGGGTACAGGGGCTCATGACCAAAGACGAGCTTGATGGGAGCGGTCGTGTCCGATAGGTCGTCCACAAGCCACTCATACTGCTCACCAGTGACACGGCCCGTCAGGTCGTGGAGCTCGGTGTCGAGCAACACGAAGTGAACACCCGCATAGTCGAACGACGAGTACGTCCTCGGCTCGTCGTAGAGTTCGAACGCATCCAAGAAGTACTCGGGATGGTAGCCCCCGGTCCAACTCTCGACATCGTGGTTTCCGGGGACAGCATAGATTGGAACATAATGGCCAAGACGGTCAGTGATGTTGGTGAACAATGCCCACATCTGTAGGTTCTCGCTTGTGCTCGTGGAGAGGGAATAGATGTAGTCGCCAGTCATGACAACAATGTCAGGGTTCTCGTCGATGACCAACTCGATGATCTCTTCGAAGACGGAAGGCTGCGTCGGCGCGCTCGATGAGTCGGGTCTGTTATCACCCAGCACGACAAGCCTGAATGGCTCTCCTGCCTGAGGAGCAGTACGGAAATGATAGATGTCGGAGGCAGTTCCGTTGGACACTACTCTGTAGTAGTATGTTGTGTGAGGCGATAGGCCGGTGAGGTTGAGTCTGTGGTCTGTGGTCACAGACGTTTCAACAACGCTCATGCTCAGACTCTCGTTAGAAAGACCATATTCAACGGTACTGTTGGTAGGGTCACTCGTTCTCCAGAATATCATCGCCGACTCGTTTGTCACAAGATTCACAGTCGGCCCTCTGACAAACTCAAAGGTGGACGCAACAACTGCTACGGGCTGTACCCCGCTAGCCGGGCCGCCGCACACAAATGGCCCAACGACAGGAGAGGCCAACACAAAGACAATCACGCCTAGGACAATCCGTCGTGAGAACATGATGATCCCATCAAGTCCTGCAATGCCTGACTTAAAGGCTATCCCATTCGGCACGTAGGGGCAGTTCCTAGTCCAGCTTTACCTCTCCTTCTTCGATTTTCAGCTCCCGAAGAGTCGAGATCGCACGGTCGTCTTCAATCTTCAGAACTCCCAGCTTTGCGAGTTCACGAGCGTGCTTCGCTGCAAGACCTGCAGGTATGCCCAGCGCCTTGCCGAGATCAGCAAAGGTCATTGAGCCGACCTCGTCAACAAGGAGGAGGACTTTCGTGTTGTTCTCCATGCCTAGGACCTTGATGTACCTCTGGGCCCGCTCATTCGCGAGATCACGCATCTCCAGCGCCATGTCGCGCTCCTTCTCCATCAGGCGGGTCGCCTTCTCGTAGGCCTCGCGCTGCATCTCGACAATGGAGATCTTCTCCTGAGCCTCCTTCAGTTGCTGCTCAAGCTCGTAGACCCGCTCCTCCAGGTCCTTGACGCGAGTGATTCTGTCTTGGACGGACTCCAGCTCTTCCAGCCTCTTCTGGGCCAAGTCCTCCGCAGCCTTCTTCTCGCGTAGTGCAGTCTCCAGCTCAACCTCAAGTTCTCGAATCTTGGCTCTGCTATCCTCGGCCTCTTTCCGCTTATCGGCCACGGCCTTCTCCAAGAGCCCTATCTTCTCCTTGAGAGCCTCGAACTCCGCATCAGTGTGGCTCGGAGGCGCCTCTGCGGTGGCACGCTCCGCCTTGAGCACCTCAATCTGGCTCAGTGCCTCGGCAAGCTGCATCCGGACCTCTTCGGTCTCGGCCCGAGCCGCGGCCACCTCCTCAGTCCGCGCCTTGATTATCTCATCCTTCCTCTCAATCTCGGCCCTGAGCCTTGCGACCTGAGCCTCAAGCTCCCCTATCTTCCGGCTCATCTCCTCAGCGCTCGCACCGGCGGCTGCACCAAGGTCTATCTGAGCGTGAAGCTTGTCAATCTCCGCCTTGAGCCGTTCAATCTCGCGCTCCTTCTCGTGGAGCTCCTCGCGCACCGCAGCTGCCTCTTCTTCCAGAGATTGCATGAATGACCGGACGATGTCTTGCTGTTCCACAATGGCCGTTCTCAGGTCAATCTCAGACTGTCTGACTCGCTCTGCGAACTCCTTGAACCTCTGCTGAGTCTGTTCGACGATCTTGTCGACGAGCTCCTTCTCCAGTGCTGAGAACTCTTGATCTACTATGTCGACAAACGTGGACTCGATGAAGCTCTTGAAGAACTGCATCTTGAGCTTCTCAACCATCTCCTCCGAGATTCTTGACTTCAGCTCAACGACCTTGCCCCGGAAGGTCAACAGCTGCGCAGCGAAGACCCCAACCACGCCCCTCTGAAGTGAGGCGATCTCCGACCTGAGGGCCTCAAGCCTGCGAAGGAGACCGTCAAAGCCGGCCATTGCATCCTCATCGGCAACGGCCTCTGCCCTCGATTCTCCAACATCAAGACCCTCAACAAACTCCAGAGCAGAGGCGGCAGCACTTATCAAATCCTCGCGGGTGTCCACGGAGCCGGGGCCACCTAGTGTTGTATCCTCGCCCATGGCCAAACGTTGGATGTCGTCGTCATCGAGTGACGCCTCCCTAAACGCCTCTAGAATCGCGGTCTTCTCTTCTTCAGTGAGTCTGTCGTCCGGCATCTCAATCCCTCAAGGAGGACGGCTGACCGTCCAACTCATGTTGGACAGCGTCCCTCTCCACCGAGCTACGTCACTGCACGAACTGTGCTGGGCGTCATCCTGCAGGAGGTAACTGTTGTGTCTTGCTTGATACGATACGTCGGCCCATCCCACAGCGCTCATCAATGTCCGTTCGTGTGTGCAGCGGCCGTCTGGTACCCTTGCCGGTCCATCGTATAAAACTTGTCTGTCGCCTGCTCGCCATGAACTCTGTTACTCTGCCCGCCGACTCCGGCGAAAGTTTGAGCATCGGCAAATGCCCGACCATATTCAACTCTCCAAGAGGCGTGTTTCCAGCCACTTTCCCGAACGAAGAATCCGAAGATGTCATGGATATTCTCTGCTGACAACACTCCCTGCGAAACGCCTCTGCAGGACTCCGTGCCGCACTGTTGGTTTCAAGATAGACGCGAGCGGCCGTGCCGCCGCAGACATTGCCAGCCTTCCACGCAGCACGGCCACGACTCACGGTATCGGTCAGATCCTCTCGGTCTTCACGGACATCGTGGCGCCGCAGTGGGGGCATCTTATCTGGTCCGGACCCACCCATTCAACTTCCTGTGGGTTCAGAGAGGCGCCGCACTTGTAGCATCGCTCTGGCGTCTTCCTCGCCACCATGACCTCCCGCTCGATAGTCACTATCTCCTTTGGCCCCTCCTCCTCACGGATGAAGGTGTTCTCCTCGATGCGTCCCTTGATCACGCCACGAGCGATTGCCATGAAGAGACATTTCCTGACATACGGGGGGCTGACGCCAGACTGACGCGCGATATCGTCAATCGTTATCTGTTTGTAGGCGGCAGCCACTTCAACCACGCGAGTCAGCATGGCACCTACCCGAATCGTATTGATCAGCATGAACAATGAAAAGACGACCAGCACAATGCCCACAGTCAAAGGCAAAAAGACCGGCAGTCCCGACTCGGGTATCACGCCTCCAATGCCGTACATCGCGGCTCCAAGACCGCCGTAGACGAGCTCAAAGAGGCCAAAGAGTAACAACACGACGTATATGCAAATCTTGAGCGTCTGATTCAAGATTCTCACCACCCACAGCCACGGCGTCCTTGGGCGCATTGCTGCAACATCTCCCCCGGGGCTCGACCCCTGTCGGTTTTCCCGGTCGTACGAAGCCCAGGGCCGCCTTAGCGTGCTCACTGGCTATGAATCATAAGGTCGAATATTGATAAAGTGTTCTGGGGTGTTCTAAGAACCACTAGGCACCCTGTTTCACCACCGGGCACACGTTCGCCGCATCATGCACGAGCAGAACATCGGCTTCTTCTCCAACGACCTCACGGGCTGCATCAATTGCCTCCTGTGGCGTACCAAACCCGCGCATATGCATTCTTGCCACGGTGTCAGAGTCCATCGTGGTGACCATCCATAGTTGGTTCTTAGCGAGAAATGGCGGAATGGACCCTACCT
>CAZSTY010000090.1:0-5811 GCA_964609885.1 uncultured archaeon | reverse complement strand
GCTAGACATGTTCTCCGCTGAACTCTGTGCGGGCGATGATCTCGTCCTGCACAAGGGGATCCAGTTCGATGAAGTAAGCGCTGTAGCCTGCCACTCGGACAATCAGGTCGCGGTGCTTCTCAGGATGGATCTTGGCATCCTCCAGAATCTCACGCGAAACTACATTGAACTGAACGTGAAGCCCCCCGAGCTGGAAGTAGCCGTCAATCAGACCGATGAACTTCTCTCTCTTGGCCCGAGTGGCAAAGATATCCGGCGTGAACTTCATGTTGTACAGAGTCCCCTCGTAACAGAGTCCGTGATCGAGAGTAGACACGGACTTCATAGCGGCCGTCGGCCCATGAACATCACGGTTCTGCGTAGGCGAAACTCCATCCGATAGCATGTAGCCCGCATAGCGGCCATCCGGCGTGGCTCCGAGGACCTCACCCTGCGGAATGTACATGGACACTGAGAACAGCGCCCCATGGTACGGACCATTACGAGTAGTCTGCTGTTTCTGAATGGTCTGGCAGAAGAGCCGGCCAACGTCCCGTGCCAGCAGGTCCACACGTTCGATGTCATTCCCGTATTTGGACGGGTCGGAGTCAAGCATGGCGCGCAACTCCTCATATCCCTCGAAGTTCTTCGCCAACGCGTCCAAGAGGGTGTCCATGGTGATCGTCTTTTGCTCGAAGACATGCTTACGAATCATCTCAAGGGAGTCCGTCACAATCCCTATCCCGACTCCCATGATTCCGCCGGAGTTGTAGATTGCTCCGCCCTCCTGCATGGTCTTGCCGGAGTCTATGCATCCGTCGAGAAGGGCCGAAACAAACGGCGTTGGTTTGCGTTCCACATGTATCTGAGCCGCGACCCTGTCAGCATCGGTGAGAAGCTGAATGGTGTGTTCCATCTGGCGCTCGAATGCGCTCCAGAGCTCGTCAAAGCTCTTGAACTCCCTCGGGTCACCTGTCTGTAGCCCCACAAGCTCGCCTGTACGCGGGTCGCGTCCGTTATTGAGTGTGATCTCCAGAATCTTGGGTATGTTGACATACCCGATGTTGGGCCGCGCGTCTGTCTTGCCCTCGATGATCGGCTCGACGCAGCCCAGAATTGAGTAGTTCCACGCTTCCTCTGGGTCCACGCCCTTGTCAATCATCATGGGGATAATTATCTCGTCGTTGAAGAGACCGGGCATTCCCAAGCCCTTGGAAACAACATCGACGACCAGCTCCTTCATCTTTTTCGGGGTGCCCTTGTGCCACCTAAATGAAACCGTGGGCTGTGTGACGCGTATCTCGCCTGTGGCGCGGAGAATGAGCTCCGTGAGTTCGTTGCAAGCGTCGTTGCCCTCCGCGTCCACTCCGCCAATCGTCAGGTTCTGAAACATCGGGTGCCCCGCAAAGGCCACACTGTAGTACTCGTCGCGGAGTTTGATCAATGATGTGAACTTGACCCAGAGGCACTCCAGCAGTTCGAGAGTGTCCTCCTTGGTGAGCTGTCCCCTCTCGATGTCCCGCTTGTAGAATGGAAACATGTACTGGTCGAATCGGCCCGTGGAGATGGAGTGGCCGTTCGACTCCGTCTGAACAAGAAGGTGAATGAACCAGAATGACTGCAGCGCCTCCCGGAACGACTCGGCGGGAAGCCTCGGTACGCGCTTGCACACACGAGCGATCTCCAGCAGCTCCTCTCTTCTCTGGGGATTCTTCTCTGACTGAGCCAACTGCTCCGCAAGTCGGGAGAACCTCTCGGCATACCGGACCACGGCCTCAAGCTCGATCTCCATTGCCTCGTAGACCATCTTCTTGTCCGGGTCGTCTGTAACCGCTTTCCTCCTGCGAATGTCCTCAAGGATGCCAGAGATGCCCTCGCTCAGTACGCGGCGGTAGTTTACAATCACGTGGCCAATCCCCGTACCTGGGGCGCCGATTGTGAACAGACCAGCCCTTGAGGCCCTGATGGACTCCAATGGCATTCGTTCGTTTGCTATCTCCGCAATGCTCTTCCCTTTCCAGTACTCGAAGACATCTCTTAGCACTCTGCGGTCTTCCTCAGAGATCGCGAACCTCTCAGTCCTTCTCTTGTCAAAGCGGTCCAGTTCGTCGTATATCCAAGTCCAGCTGTACTCCGGAAAGACCTGACACGAACGTGGAGTGGGACCCATATTGCCCACAATGAGCTCGTCCGGCTCAATCCGAGTTGTGATGTTGTCGAGGACGTGGGCGAACGCCTTGGCGAGGCGTAGAGGCGAGGGGTCGTCTTCGTGCGCCTCAAGGGCGTCCGTGAACAACTTGGCCCGCTCGGACGAGATAGTAGGTTCTGCATCAAGGATGTACTGTTTGAGTCTCTGTGCACGAAGCGTCATTCTATCGGACGGTGTTAGCGGCGCAGATTATTACCCTTTGGTTGTGGGCTCAGAATTCCTTGCGGCATCAGTTGCAACACCGGATTGACAGGCCACGTTCCGTGGTATCCTTTTTGACACAATACTCTGTTCAACACGTCACTCAGGAGTAATCTCCATACTGGGAAGGCAGTCAGTGAGATTAGGAGAAGTAGAACAGATCCCCACAATAGGATTGAGTTCCAAAGTAGGCTACATAGTCATTATGAGATGCTGCGGCCCGCACGTGCGATTACGACGTATAGAGGGGGATCATATAGACTACTCGCCCTTGCGATGGCGAATCTTATCGAGAGCTGCCTGCAAGATCTTCTCGATTTCCGCTCGTTTCGCCTCATCGGACTCGGCAAGAGCCATCAGCTCTTCCACAACACGATTCAGTCCGAACTCCTCAATCACACGGTCAAGACCAACTACTTCGATGACACGCTTGAGTCCGACCTCTTCAACTACGCGCTTGAGTCCGACCTCTTCAATTACGCGCTTGAGTCCGACCTCTTCAATTACGCGCTCTAGCCCCCCAAAGTCCTCAATCATCTCCTCAACCGTCAATAGTTCGGTCATTTCCAGTCCCTTCTTTCGCAGTATCTCTCGTATCTTCTTCCTCTGTATCTTGTACGCCAACTTTCCATATAACCCCTTGTACATGGGGTCTGAGAGTATCATCTCAACAACTTGTTCAAGCCCCTCGTCATCATCCCTGAAGATGAGAAACGGCAGATTCTCGGGCACAACCTCAAGGGCTGCAACCTCGATGAAGTCTAAGTGTAGTCCACCATGCCCCTCTTCTGAGAGAAGACTTGGACACCTGCGCCAGCCGTGCTCCACGTTCTCCGTCATCGCCGCAATGAGCCTACGCAGACTCTTCCGGCACGCTACGAAGACAATCACGGCACCTACCCCGTCGCGGATCTTGAGCTTGCGTTCACGCGCGACGAGAGTAGCGTAGGCGAGCGTCTGCCAAATATGATTCTCATTCAGTGGGTCAGTGGGGCCCTTAAACTCGAACACAACGATTCTAGGTAGGGAGTTTAGAAGACGGGCAAGCACGCCAGCCTGAGGAGGTACTGACTTGTTTCGCTCTGTAAGAACATCAAAGTAGATTGGAAACTTCGATACCTCGACACCAGCTATGGCAGTGACCCCATAGAGAGCCAAGATCTGTTCCATCACTCCCTTGAAAGCGGCATCGTGCTGGTCGTGGTTGCTCAACGCAGAATCACCCCACCTCTTGACATCAGGGCCGTAGTTGCAGCTGGCGTCGCTGTGCGAAGGGAGGGGACATCCCCTCGGACACCATTTTAGTATTGTTATGTGCAGTCCGCTCGTTTATGACATACCAAATGATGTATGTCGACAGGAGAGACAAGTCAGCCGAGGACACAGCTATGATCAAGTCCCTCACCTAAGAAAATAATAGCGTGTGTTGCGAAACGGCGACGTATTGCAGATTGTGGGACTGGTGATTGTGGAATGGACTTGACGTTCAATATTGGCGGAATGGCTGGCCAGGGTATCGACACGATTGGAGATCTGCTTGCCAAGGTCTTTGTGAAGACGGGCTTCTACACCCTCACAGTGAAGGACTTCGAGTCGCGCATACGGGGCGGCTACAACTTCACACAGGTCCGTGTATCAGATGCTCCTGTGCATTGTCCGGTGGATGAGATCGATCTCATCGTCGCGCTGTCGAAGGATGCCATCACTGGCAAGCGTGACCAACTCGTCGACGATGGCGTAATCATCTACGACGACCGCTTCGACTTCGAGCCCGACGAGGAATGCTATTTTCCAGCTCCTCTCTCCAAGACCGCCAAGGAAGTTGGGGGGTCCACGCGCATGACGAATGCGGCAGCGCTTGGTGCCCTCCTCTCGGTGATACGATTCCCCTTCGACCTTGCGAGGCAGGTACTCACTGACATATTCACCCGCAAGGGAGAGAAGGTCGTCGAGGACAACGTTCGTGTTGCCCAAGCGCTATACGACTACACGGCCAAACGGTTCAGTGGGCGTTGCCGTCATAACCTCAGTATGCTCAAGGGCGGACCGTCCACCGACCGTCTGCTGCTCACAGGAAACGAGGCCGTGGCCTTCGGCGCCATGGCGGCCAATGTCAAGTGGGTCGCATCATATCCGATGAGCCCGTCCACCTCTGCATTCGTTGAGGTCGTGTCCCATGCACGGGACCTGAAGATAGCCACATTGCAGCCCGAGGATGAGATTGCTGCGCTCTGCATGTCGATTGGGGCCTCATACGGAGGAGGTCGCTCCATGGTGACAACCTCGGGTGGTGGTCTCTCGCTCATGGTAGAGGCCCTCGGCCTCGCCGCAATGACCGAGACCCCTGTGGTCATATACAATGCCCAGCGGCCAGGCCCCAGTACGGGCCTGCCGACACGTACCGAGCAGTCAGACCTACTGTTCTCCGCATTTGCCAGTCAGGGCGAGTTTCCACGGATAGTGCTTGCTCCGAAGGACATACTCGATGCGTTCCACACGACAGTACGAGGGTTCAACCTTGCAGACCAGTTCCAAGTGCCTGTGATCATTTTGGGCGACCAGTACCTTGCCGACTCAGTAGCCAACATCGCTCCCCTCGATGTGGCCTCAGTCGAGATAGACCGCGGCAAGCTTGCCAGACCGGCTGATGGCGACGAGTACATGAGATACAGGCTCACAGACGATGGCATATCGCCCCGCGCCTTTCCGGGCGATGAGGGAGTCTTCGTGGTCTCGTCGGGAAATACACACCTGGAGGACGGCCACATCACAGAGGACCCGAAGATTCGTAACGCAATGGTTGAGAAGTTCATGAAGAAGGTCCCCGCGATTCGAGAGGCATTGAAACCGCCTCTGCTGACCGGACGTGCAGACTCGAAGATATGTCTGGTCACATGGGGCTCAACTTGGGGGGCCGTGAGCGAGGCCGCAGAGAAACTGAACAAGAGCGGACTCTCAATCAGTCACCTTCACTTCACAGATCTCTACCCCCTGCGCACAGAACTCCTCAATGAGGTCTTTGCGAAGGCCGAGAGAGTAGTCTCCGTTGAGCAGAATGCCACGTCACAGTTCGCGTCTCTGGTGACCATGGAGACCGGCCTTCGATTCGACCATCACATCAACAAGTACGACGGTAGGCCCATGACACCTCATTGGGTGATGCAAATGGTAGAGGAGGTGATCGCGTGAGCATAACCATTGAACAGTTGGAGGGCCCACAGAAGATTACATGGTGCACAGGCTGCGGTAACTTCGGCATCCTTGCGGCCCTGAAGAAAGCGATTGTCTCGCTCGACATCCTGCATCGGCAGTACGTGCTGGTTTCTGGGATCGGATGCTCGGGCAAGATTCCACACTACATCAATCTCAACTCGTTCCACACCCTCCATGGTAGGCCAATCCCTGTAGCAACCGGACTGAAG
>CAZSTY010000089.1:0-5819 GCA_964609885.1 uncultured archaeon | reverse complement strand
CACCGAAACCAGCGCATGCATTGGTGGCATAACCGCATGCAATGCCTCTGGAGCCCGCACGTTCCGGTACGGGGCGGTTCGAGACTGGGTGTTTCGTGTCCGAGTCGTATTGATGAATGGTGATATCCTCGACATCAGACGGGGGGAGGTCTTTGCAGAGAACGGGCGATTCGAGATTGTGTTGAGCGATGGGTCGGTGGTTGAGGTCCCCGTGCCGACGTACGAGATGCCACAGACGAAGAATGCCGCGGGTCTCTATGCAAAGCCTGACATGGACTTGATAGACCTGTTCATAGGGTCTGAGGGCATTCTGGGTGCAATCACACTTGTGGAACTGGGGCTTGTTCCTCTACCCGAGAACATCATGACTGTCATGGCGTTCTTTCCATCCGAGGACGATGCGGTGGACTTTGTCTATGATGTTCGCTCATCCGACTCCCCCGTTCAGATGACATTCCTTGAGTACTTTGGTCCCAATGCTCTCAAGATCATTCGAGAGAAGGCGTCGGGTGCTGGCATCAAGGTCCCCGCACTCACCGACTCGACTCAAGCCATTGTCTTCTTTGAGTTCTCCTATACGGAGGAGGACATGGAGGAGAAGGTCATGGCACTCGAAGAGATGCTGAACGCACACAACTCCTCTTCTGAGTCCAGCTGGGCTGGACTGGACCGTGCTGAGCTTGAAAAGATGAAGACGGTACGCCACTTTGTACCTGAGACAATCAATGCCACAATTGCCCAGAGAAAACAGCAGTATCATGAGGTACACAAGATTGGAACTGACATGGCGGTGCCTGACGAGGCGTTGCGCGACTATCTCAGATTCTATAGAGAGGTCCTAGACTCACAGGGCATGGAGTACGTCGTGTTCGGCCACATTGGAAACAACCATCTACATGTCAACATGATCCCCCGCAACAACAAGGAGGTGGAGCAGGGGATGGCCAACTATATGACGTTCGCAAAGAGGGCTGTGGAACTTGGGGGCACTGTGGCGGCCGAGCACGGTATTGGCAAGCTGAAACGTGAGTTTCTAAAGATCATGTATGGTGAGAGTGGAATTCAAGAGATGCAGGCTGTCAAGAGGGCATTGGACCCGAAGTGGCTCCTAAATCGTGGCAACATGATTGATGTACCGTCAGACATCTGACCTGCGCAGGCTTGAGGACGCGACTCTGTGTTGCGCCCTCACCTCCGCCTCTCTCATCTTGGCGTAGAGCTCCGGCTCCTCCTGCTGTAACCGTTCTATGCTCTTAACTCCGAAATCCCTCCAAAAAGCGCCAATGGCGTGTTCGTATGCCGGCGTACCGTCTGTCCCGTGTTTCTCTATGAAATCCACGAGGCGTGTCGTAATCTCGGCCACATCCATTTTTCTCAGTCTTACTCTCGCCCAGTAGTCGCAGGCATTGCCCCGACACGGTCCCTTGAACAGTACACACCAAGCCAAATACGCACCATCCCAACGTATCGCCGGCTCGTCACGCCATCTATATCTTAAGGATTGCGAACAGTCAGTGTCATTCGGCTACTGTTCACAGATTTTCCATTGCACGACACAGCTATCCCTTCAAGGAGATTATCTTCTCATATCTCCTAAGAAAGAGCACATGCGATCACTGGAGAGATGATGTGATGCCCGGCAAGATAGACGCCATCCGCGAGTCGTGTTGCCATCTGATGGAACTGATAGAGAACGGCGCCGACTGTGAGGAGATTGGTAGGGCACAGCTCGCGTTCAAGAGAGCTGTAGATGAGGCAATGGAGGCGTACAAGCGAGGCGAGATTGCCGTAGATATGAGGACAATACCCACAGTCATGCACGACTTTGTGATGAACGACATGCCGGACCTATGCTCAGCAGACCGCGAAACGCTAGCAAGATATCTCAAGAAGATCCGTCTGTTTCTGAATACCATGGATTTACTCGTCAGACCATCTGAGGTGGCTGAGTCCGAGGCTCGGGCCGTCGCGAAGTCTTCTCAGTGACTCTCAGGCTTGCGAAAAGAAAAGGAGGTTGGAGGCTGGGAGAAGGCTCCCTAGCCTCCGTGCAGTCTGCGCAACTTCTCAATTACGGGACTGTAAGCGTTTCTGAAGTTTCCACGTTGTCGTCTGGGACGTACGTGTAGTCGGTCTTCTGAAGGTCAGTCACGGTCGAGGTGTAGGTTCCGCTGTCACCGTATTGGTACACGAAGGTCACGGTACCGTCGCTACCCGTGTCCGCGTTTCCTGTTGAGTGGGACCCATCAGGTAGAGTCATGTCTAGATAGACTGTGACCCCCGACAGCGGACTACCGGATGAGTCATGAACGGTGACCTTGGTATAGACATCATACCAGCGCCAGATCCAGAAGCCTTTCTCCTCGTACCACATGTCGATGGACGCAACATGCATTGTGTTCTCGCCCATCGTGGTCGCTGATGCTGGGTCTGACTTCTCACCCTCGTTGCCCGAGGTGTCGACAGCTGAAACCTCGTACGTGTAGGTGGTTTCGGGTGTCAGGCCCGTGTCAGTGTAGGTGGTGTCTGTGGTTTCTGCAATCTTTACACCGTCGCGGTAGACGTTGTAATGGTCAAGGTCCGGCTCGGTGTTGGCGTCCCATGTCAACTTGATCTCGGTCTGAGACAGCGGCTGGGCATCAAGACCAGTGACCTTTGCAGGCGGAGTGGTGTCTGGCGGTGCTGGGTCAGTGGTTGCAGAAGAGGGATCGGACTTCTCACCCTCGTTGCCCGAGGTGTCGACAGCTGAAACCTCGTACGTGTAGGTGGTTTCGGGTGTCAGGCCCGTATCTGTATAGGTCGTATCCGTGGTCTCTGCAATCTTGGTGCCGTCGCGATATACATTATAGTGATCAAGATCCTCCTCGGTGTTCGCATCCCAAGTCAGTCTGATCTCAGTGTGTGACAGTGTTTCTGTTGTCAGGCCTGTGACCTTCGCTGGTGGGGTCGTGTCAGGTGGTGTTCCTCCACCAGCCTCGTCTACCGCGGCCTTGGCATTGACCTCACCGTAACCGTAGTACTGGTCCCACCCTGCACTACCGAGGTCTACTGAGGTCGTGTGGAGAATATCGCGGACCTCTGGTGGTGTGAGATCTGGATTGGCGGAAAGGATCAGTGCGACAACACCGGCGACCATCGGAGTGGCCATGGATGTGCCGCTCATTCGGTCATAGTTCTGACTGCATCCACCCATGAACCAGTAGTTCAGGGTTACGGTGTAGGTGGGCATGGTGCTGTATATGTCAACACCAGGTGCAACAACCTCTTGCTCTGGACCGTAGTTGCTGAAGTCAGCAAGGTTGTGGTCGGAGTCGATTGCTCCCACTGCAATGGCATTGTCATACGCTGCCGGATACGAAATAGTTCCCTTGCCATCGTTGCCTGATGCAGCCACCACCACGATCCCAGCATTGTATGCTCTGTCTACTGCGTCATCGAATGCCTGATCGTAGTCGCCTCCTCCGAGGCTCATTGAGATCACATCCATTCCGTTGTCGATGGCCCAATCAATGCCTGCGATTATGTCGCTCGTGTATCCGGAGCCCCAATTGTCCAGCACCCGTACCGCATAGATTGACGCGTGCGGTGCTACACCAATGACTCCCTCGCCATTGTCCTCCGCAGCAACTATGCCTGCGCAGTGGGTGCCATGGCCATTTCCGTCCTTGGGGTCACTGTCATCATCGACGAAGTCATACCCGCCCGCATACACGTCGTCGAGATCTGGATGGGTGTAGTCAATCCCCGTGTCTAGGATGGCAACTTTCACGCCGCTCCCATCAACGTTACCTTGGACCACGTCGACGGCGTCCTCGCCGCCGCCCCACACCTGTTCAGCATCGACGTCATCCACGCCCCAATCAAGAGTGTCTTGGTAAAGGGACACTTCGTGATCTAACTGGATCGAGCTGACGAACCACGCGTGCTCCAGTACGTTGTAAAGAAACACTGGAATCCGTGCAGCGATTCCATTGAGATTCTTGTATTCGTGGATGATGTCAATGCCGGCGACGTCCACATCTACTCCCGGCTTGAACATGATTATCGCATTCACATACCGCGTCTTCGGTGCACTACTGTGCATTGCTGTGATGGCAACATTAGACACAAGTAGCACCGATAGCAGCAGCGTTGCGAATAGTACTGCTCTCTCTCTACTTCTCATCTGCATCACCGAATGTCCGGCGTCACGCAGGACGAGTCTTGTGATACTCTCACCACAGATTGATGCGGTGATAGTCATGCAGGTTCTCACAATCCGGTATTTAAGTACATGGTCAAACCTGCGTAGAACTGGCCACTAGTGTGCATCGCTGCTTGCCGAATGTAAGGTCATTCATCACCGCTTGATTGCGGACAGAGGGCCATTCACCATGTAGTCTTCATCAACACGCCAGCCGGTTTCCGGAGTCCAGTTCTCGTAGTAGAAAAAGTACGTGTATGAGGAGTCCAGTTGCAACTGGAAGACCTCGGCATACTCTGCATGTTCCCAGAAGAACTCCGATAGCTCAGGAGCGAAGGAGGGCGGTGTCATCGTGAACAGAATGAAGTCACTACCATTTGTCACGCCCTTTGTTTCAAAGGGCATGCGACCTGACTGTAGGAACCAATGGAACGTTCGTGCATTCAACTCATCGTTGGATCTGAACCTGCCTGCGATGATCTGTGGGTACGTGAGATCGAATACTGAACGATCATAGTACAATACGTCGAGGGGCGCAAACTTCTCTCTAATTCTGTCGACCCGTCGAGATATGGTGGTGGGGTCTTTTCCATAGACCTGACTGAGTTCCTTATAGCTGACCTTAGAGTTGATGGTGAGTTCGCGCAGCAGTTGTAAGTCCAATGCGTCAAAGGGTTCGCTGCCAACACTCTTCTCATCTTCGGGCATGTTCGCAGGGCAATCTTCGATGAAGTCGGCCCACAGTGCCTCTACCCGACTCAGTCGTGTGCCTATTGCGGACTTTCGGCCGTAGGTGATGTCCCAGTCACTTCTCTTTATGTCCCATCGCTCCAAGTCGGCCCCCCCACCTGAAACGTATCTTGAGTCCACGAGCATGTACTTTGCACACAGGCCGCGAGCCTCCACCTCGTCGTAGAGTTTCTTGATTGTGCTCTCGCCCCGCGGTGGGAGGTCAAACTGTGCGTAGAGCGCAGCACAACGCCCGAAGGCCACAACCCTATAGTGGGTATGAGGATGTGCGTCACAGAGTTGCTTGAGCGCATTGAGTTTGTTGCGTGTATCAATCTCGCTGAAGAGGACATGATGCCGCACAAGTCCTAGCCTACTAGGAATATATGCGGCCTCAATCTCAGTCTGAGCGCGTTCACCTAAGAGCGGATCATTGATTCTCCTGTCAGGCCTGAGGATCTTTCTCTCTTTAAGAGCCCTCACTCGTAGCCTCACGGTTTCTGGGGCCACGCCTACTCTCTCTGCAATCTTCGCGTTACTGAGCCTGGGTTGCTGTTTTAGCGTAAGGAGTATGAGGTAGTCTTTGAAGTCCAGATTGCCCGTTCTCACCGTGGCCATCGTTGCTCTCCTCTGCGCGTCCTGCTGTCTAGGGGTCTACTGCGAGGGCTATGCGGACGCTGTCGTGTAGTGGGCTAACATACCCCGAATGTGGGCTCTCCTCCCTCACTCCCCCCGGGCGGGTCGAATGTGTAATGCGCCGTGTCTGTGGCCGTGCCTGGGGTCAGCAAGAGCGCCTGAACATGAACCGTGTAGTCGCCTGACTCGGTCGCATGATTGTAGAACATATTGTAAGTGTAGACGGTGTCGACCCACGCGAGTACGTATACTAGGTAGGTATAGTCCTCGCCAG
>CAZSTY010000088.1:0-5873 GCA_964609885.1 uncultured archaeon | reverse complement strand
CTCCACCCAGATAGCCTGCGACATATCCCGTCATTTCTCCTATCAGTGCCCCTGCCCCCGACACGACACCTACGACTGTGGGGTCAAACAAGAATACGTGAGTGGTAGGGTCTCTGGCCCCTCCCAGGATGAAAGGGACTCCGACATAGGGGAACGGCACGAGGATTGTGGCATTTCCCAGCAGTGACACGATAAAGGCCCCGGCATAACCAGCCCCCAGAGAGATTGTAACGAGCCATTCATACGTGGCCGAGATTGGGCCGACGATGTCTGGATTCAGGAGCGTAGCAAGCCAGTACACCCCTAGCATGAGTGTGACTGCCGCAGCGCCCATGCTTACTCTGTCCATCAGATGCCGCTCCAATGCTGCCCGCTATGAAGGCGATAAGAACCTTCTCATGGCATACGAAGTGTCCCCGCCCGGGGAGGGCTTAAGTGCCGTGATGCAGAGAGAATTGTGTGTGACGGTTGCATGAGAGTCGAATTTCTCTACGGGGCCAATAGGGTATCGTTGAACATGGACATACACTACAACACTGATGAGTTCTGGCCAAAAGAGGCGGCCTCCCGCCTCGCCGTCGAACTGGACACTGCAACCTTGGAGGCATTGGACAGCAGCTCAGTGTTCTCAACTAAGTTGTCCTCGTTGAGGGATGGAGATACAGTTGCAGTAGTGCTTGGCAGCAACATCAACTCCTCCGATGCGATTCCATTGCTTGACACCCTGTTGACGACGTTGAGAGCGCGGGGTGTTCGCATGAACAACATTTCTATCGTCGTCGGCTCGCGATGGCCCCTGCCCGAGTCAGACCTTTTCTCCAAAGTGGCAGCGGCGTACGCGCACCGAGTTGGAGAGGTTGTGGGTCACAATCCCACGAGTCAAGAGTTGGTGGTGGAGGCGGGCGTGACGCCGACCCACGGCACCCCGATTCTAATCTCACAGACCGTGTTAGGTGCGGACCTTGTCGTACTCGTGGATCGAATCCGAGTCGACCCGCTGATTGGTGTCACCGGAGGACATACGTCAGTCCTGTCGGTCAGTGCCTCGAGGACAATCAGTGCGAATAGGCGGCTGGCGCTTGATGCGTCGTTTAGACCGCTTGATGGTACTACGCCGATGTCAGTCGATGCGATGGAGATCTGCGGCATACTAGACATTGGCCTGTGCGTGAATGTCATCTCTGACTATCGTGGTTCTCCCATCAGCGTGGTGGCAACGTCGCCCCCTGAGGCACACAGACGTGGGATTGACACCCTATCCCACTTTGCACACGTTCGAATTGACACAGATGTTCTCTATGATCTCGTGATAGTGGATGCCGGTGGGAGTCCCCGCGACTCGACGCTCTATCAGGCGGTTGATGCGTTGTACGCGGCCTACTCGGTGACAAGGCGCAACAGTACAATCTTGCTTGTCGCAGAGTGTCGTCAGGGAATCGGCCCGACCGGGCTTTTCCCCCGTCCGCAGTGGGCAAGAAGTGAGTTTCGTCTAGGAATGGAGAAGCAGAGTTTCTTGTCCAGAGTGCTTGGTGAGAGGCGAGTGATCCTTGTCAGCTCAATCTCCGAACAGATGTGCCGCAGCGTGTTTGACTGTGTTCAGCCAAGCTCAATGCAAGATGTGTTTGACAGGCTTCAGTGCCAGCTCGAGGCCGGCCCGTCGCGAGTGGCGACTCTCCATGCAGGAGGGGACATGGTCCCGCTAAGATAAATCTGAGCCTCTCAGGACTTCTTCTTTCGTGATGTGCCTGTCTTCCTCTTTTTCTTCTCCTCTTTGGCTATCAGGGCATCGGTTGCACTGAGAGCCCTCTCAATCTCTTGTCGGCTGAACTCCTCGAGTTCTCCCGACTTCGCTATCCGTATTGTTATCAGCGCGTCCTCTTCTCGTGGCTCCATCTCCCACGAGATCTCCAATCCGGGCTGCTCCTTCACGAACTGGCTCAACATCTCGACCCATGCCTGTTTGACATCATCGATATTAACGTAGAGAAACTCCATCAACGGGATGGTGACTTCCACGCAGAGAACGCGGCCATTGAGGATGTAGTAGTTCTCAATGTTCCACGGCATGAACCGTAACCCCGTCCCTTCACTGAAGATGCCTGTTGATAAGTGTTCTTTGAACAGAGCACGGACGTGTTTCTAATGACTCACTCACCGTCGTCAGTGTCATTGTTGTCCTTGTTCTCTGATAGAAGTCGTTCTACCTCCTGAACGAACTTCTCTGCGTCGTCGATTTCCGACTCGGTCTTCTCCTCCTCTGGTGCAGCAGTGTCCGTTTCCTCCTCGTGCGCCTCTTCTGGAGTTTCCGCCGTTGATTCTGCTGTCCCCTCCTCCTCGCTGCCGGGGATACCCAGTCCCTGTCTTGTAAGAACTGTGCTCACACTGATTGGCACAAGCACACGAGAGTCGCGAAGGCGTAGCAGGCGCTCGAACGCTTCCTCTTTCGACTTGCCGATTGCCTCAGCAACGTCATCGAGTACATCATGAAGCCTAAACTCGCCTCTCTCGTCGAGATGGCCTCTGATCACTTCGATAATCTTCGCATCGATTCCCTTCACCCGCTTGGATGTGTCGAGACGATGAGGTACCACCATGTCATACTCAAACGCACCGTGGAGGTTGTTGACAATCCATTCCGCATCGAAGCAGTCCACGCAGCCATTCCAGTCAGAGAGGATGGACTCGAACTGTCCCTCGAACATATCAACGAAGAATCTCAGTCGCTCTTTCAGGAATGCCGTCGTTTCTCCCTCTATGATCAGGATACCTACGATGTGCTTGCCACTGTATGCATTGAGAAGGAGTCCCTTGTACTGGATCTCTTCCAGCGCTCCCTCACCGCCCTCTCCGGTGATCTCTCCATAGACCGTGGTGACCGCGGTAATGAAGCCGCTTATCAGGTCTGGCTGAATGCGCTCCTCAGTGAAGGGATAGTAGAAGACACAGGTCCCACGGTTCTTGTACACGGCCATGAAATGCCTCAATGAGGCCAAATCGTAGAACCGCTGAAGTTGCGTGGCAAGCTCCTCTTGGCGCCTGAGTTTCTTTGGCTTGTGCTTCTTCGCGTACACGACGTATCCTGCAGACAGTAGCACGAGCGGTAGTGCCGCCAGACGCAGCAGGAACTGTACTTCTGGTGACAGCGGTGGGAAGAAGCCCTTCCGAACTGGGATGGTCTGAGACTCGACCTGTGCTGACCAGTATTGGTCACTGCCCGCGTAAGTGATGGTCACGGTGATATTTGTGACATCCATGGGCACAAGGAATGCTTGGCTCGCGTATCCCTCGGGGTTTGTCGTGTCACTCAGTGTGTCCGTAAGGATGGTGCCGTTGTCCATCCTCGAAACAACCGTAAACGTGAGAATGACACCTGCGAGGGGATCGCCAGTATCGGCGCGTCTTATTGTTGCACCAAGCGTGATCGCACTTCCTTCGGTCGCAGATGTTGGTAGGTCTGGCTCGATAGTCACAGCATACTTCTCGGTTATGACGAGTACAGAGGTTGTCGTATTCGAATGACAGCCAGTCGCCTCCGCAGTGTACGTGATCACATACTCGCCTGGCGAGAGCTGTAGCCAAATGGAAGCTGCGTAGGTGCCGCCGCCTGTGTATTCCATCTCGTACTGGTTGGTGCCAATTTGGACCACCACGCTCGCCCAGTCTATTGGCACGTTGTGGTCCACATCCAAGTATATGACTGTAAATGTTCGAGTTTCATTCTCTGGAACTGTATATCTTGCAGGTGCCGATATCGTGGTGAACGCTGCTCGCACGTTGACGGTTTGTGACATCGAGGCAGAGCTATAGTTCTCAAGGGAGAACACGATACTGAAGGCATGGTTCCCAATTGAGAGCGCAAACGTGTCTATTGTGACTTGGAATCTACTGGACTCTATCTCAGTGACGTTGAGGGTCTTGTCCCACGTAATGTCCACCGAGGCAGGTGCCAATCTGGCGCCAGTGTGAACATCGATGAATTCGAAGACTATGTCAATTGTCCAGTTCAATACGATGGTCTCGGGAATTGGTTGACTTGACACGACGTGTGTGGGAATGGGCAAGACCGTGACACTGTACTCGTGTACCACTCCCGTGTATCCGTAAGCATCAGCACGGACTATCAGGAGATGCTCACCTACGCCAAGGGCCTCGGCATCGATCTCCACAGAGTATACGCCGTTGGCCTCAAGAGTCAGTTCATACACGGCATCACCCACTGTGAGATTCACGGTCATTCCGTTGAGTCTATTTGAGTCCACATCTTCTGCCGTCGCCCGAATCCGAATGGAACCATCATGGTAGAGTATCTCTATCTGCGAGCCGTTGTATGCCAGTACTGTGGTGTCCACAGTCAGTGTGGTGGGAGTTTCAGCTATCGTGAGTGTGAGGCCAAGGGTATGGTTGGTCATCCCATACCTGAATGTGTTGACTGTAATTGGATAAACTCCCATTCCGTCGGACCCGTTCAACAAGAGAGAATAGACTCCGACTCCGTTGGAGTTCAGGGAATACTCAGTTCCTCGGTAGGTGACGTTCACCAGTGCATCATTGACAGGATGTCCGAACGAGTCGCGGACCGTGATCTCAAGAGTTGTCTGGTGGGTGTAGTAGAGTGTTTCTGTGGTCCAGCTCGTGGTCACCTGTGACTGGTCGACATCCACTCTCAGAATGGACTTCTCAACACCCGTATCATAGCCTGTCTTGTTTGCTCGGACTGTGACGTTCCAGACACCAAGGCCAATCTCATCAGCCTGTATGGACAAGTGCCACTGCTCGGTGGTCGAGTTATACGTCAGGTCGTACGTTCTTGTCCCGTTGATGATCAGTCGGACCGTCGCCCCAACGATGGGATGATAGTCGTGTGTGTAGATGACGCTCACGTTGAGTGTCTGGACGTAGGTGGCATTCAGCGACGACGGCTCCCACGTGACAATGAACGAATTGGGGGCCAGAGTGACGTTCAGGTTGTTCGTCACATTGCTCTGGGCCTCGTACCCATAGAGCCATGCGCGAACTGTGGCTGTGAAGATTCCTATGCCGAGGTCCGAGCCCGGGATGGACACGACCCACTCGGTCCCCGAGTATGTCAGATCATATACATGGCCATCAATCGTCACATTCACTGTTGCAGACGCTGGCACATCACCTCCACCCTGATACACGTAGTCTACTGTCAGGTTGAGGCTCTGCGTGTAGTCTATGGTGACGTTGGCAGGTTCCCAGAACACGCTCAATGTTGTTGGGGCCTCTTGGATTGTGAATGTGATGCCTGATCTCTCTCCGTACGTGTAGCCGTACTTGCTAAGGTTCACGTATACGATGTGGTAACCGAGGTCGAACGAGTTGTTGAACTCAATCAAGTATATTGACCCGCTGGGGGCTAGCGTGTAGAGGGTCCCATTCACAACGATATCACGTTGTGTGGCTCCAGTGATTGGGTGTCCATGCGAATCCGTATAGTTCACACGGAGAACAACCGACTGCGTCCAGTCGATAACCGAGTTCGTCCAAGACACCTGCACGGTTGTAGGGTCCTCTCTGACATGAAGCGTCTGCGTGTCATCGTACTGCGAAACATAGTTGGGTTTCCATGCACTGACATTCAGATTCCAGAAGCCGAAGCCCGGCCATGATGACGACCCAACGAACTCAAACTCGTAGAATCCTGAAGTTGCGTTCCATGTCAGATCGTAGGTTGTGCCATCTATGGTCATATTGACAGTGGCATCTGTAATGGGTGCATCATCCAAGAGCGTGTACCGCACCTGCAGGACAGTCCGCTCAATGTACGTAATATCGTTGCCTGCACTCCACTGGACCGTCAACGCAGTCGGTTCCTGTCGCAGTATCAGAGAGTGAGTATTGTCACTTTG
>CAZSTY010000087.1:3848-6056 GCA_964609885.1 uncultured archaeon | reverse complement strand
GCTACATTGGAACAAAGTACGCAACTGTGACAACCAACGGAACTACAGCTCTGTTCACGGCTCTCGATGCAATGGGCATTCAGCCCGGCGACGAGGTCATTACTACTCCTTTTACGTTCATTGCGTCAGCCAACACGATTGCCATGCTGGGTGCGATACCAGTCTTTGTGGATGTTGACCCGGACACCTACAACATTAACCCCGATATGATCGAGAAGGCCATCACCGAGAAGACGAAGGCCATCATGCCCGTTCACATCTTTGGCAATCCATGTGACATGAAACGTATCATGGAGATTGCAGAGGACCACCATCTTCTCGTGTTGGAGGACGCCTGTCAAGCCCATGGTGCTACCATTGACGGCAAGAAAGTCGGCTCGTTTGGGCATGCTGCAGCGTTCTCTTTCTATGCTACAAAGAACATGACGACTGGAGAGGGCGGCATAGTCACCTCGGACGATGAGGAATTGATTGAGCGCGCGAAGATGATAAAGAACCACGGGAGAGGGAACCAGGGCGGCTACAGCCACTTTAGGATCGGCTACAACTACAGGATGATGGATCTGGTTTCGGCAATTGGGCTCGCTCAGCTGCAGCGCCTTCCGAAGATTGTGGAGACCCAACAACGTAATGCGGCCGCGTACGACACGGCCTTCGCTGATGTGGATGAATTGAAGCCCCAGGCCGTGATTCCTGGTGCGAAGAGTGCATATCATGTATACGCGCCCAGGCTATTCTCGGACCGGATTTCACGTGACGAGATGATCACATTCCTGCGGGAGCACGACATTGGTGCGAGGAGTGTCTATGCGCTGCCGTGCCACAAGCAGGACACCTACCTCAACATCGACAAGTGGAGATGGGCGAGCTTTGTGAAGTATCCCGACTACTCCAAACTCTCACTCCCGGTTTCCGAGGACATCGGGCAACGACACTTCCAGATTCCGTCACACGCACAGGTCACGCCTGCAGACGTCGAAACGGTGATAGAAACGGTACTGAAGGCCCTCGGACGCTGAGGAACGATTTGCGCAATTGTCCACGATAGAATCTTAACTCTCTGTTGCGAATAGGGGCAGTCATGAATCTAATCCGGAAGGGCCGTTCACAGGGAACCATCAACCTGATCAAGAAACGGTTTCGAGAGGCGCGTGACAAGAGGCGGCCCCTTGAGTTCCCAACCCACAAGATTCCCCGAGAGCTCTTGCAGCAGTTGCTGGTGGTGTGCGGAAAGGTCGGCAGGCACGACGCTGAGATCTATAGGAAGAAGGTCGAGGAGATTGGGGCCGAATTCGTGGAGGTCCGCGCCAAGAACTGGACGGAGGTTCGTGACCACATCCGACTCAGTTTCAGGGAGGGTCAGCATGCTGCAATTCTGCTCATTGGCACAAGCGAACAGCTCCCGTCGCATCCTCTGAAGTACCAAGATAGCACTGCTTATACAGACTGGTTCTTTCAGGACGTGGACGGGGATTTGGTTCCAGAAGTCCCCGTGGGTCGCGTGTTTGGAAGCCCAGAAACCGTACTTGGCCACTTGGACCCTGATATGATCGACAGCGACATAGCAGTCATATTTGACAGTGAGCCGGGGAGGTCCGATAGACACCTTGTTGCCCTGACGAAGCTGGGCTTTCATGTAGAGGTCTTGGAACGGTTCGAGCCAGAGGATGCCGATCTCTTGGCGGCGAGCGAGTTCGTACTTCAATTCTCCGACGGGAAGTATACCCGTCGCATTCACGGTTGTCCGGAGGCATGGCTGTCACACAACTCGGTGATTCTCTCATACAAACAGGCAAATCAAATCCCATTCAAGGGATATCCTGTAGTCTTCTCTGAGGCATGCAGCACGGCGCAAGAGGGTCCCCTCTTGAGAGCATTTCTTGAGAGGAGGGCCTGCTATATCGGAGCGCCATTGGACACTCTCAACAACGTGAGGCCCTTCGAAGACTGGAGAGAGTGTGCCTATGCAGATGGCTGGAAATTCGGGTTTCTTGATCTCTTGGACAGCTACGACACAATCGGTCAGGTCAAGGTCAATGTTGATCGTGAGATATTCGAGAACCTGTCAGGATGGATAAAGGAGTGCGTAAGAAAGCTGGCCGTGTTCGGGGCCACCAAGATTCACTATGACGAGACTCTCAGCGCAGTGGAATGGAACCTCTTCGGTAATCCGATGCGAATCTCGACTCGAGGGCCGAAGGCAGCATT
>CAZSTY010000087.1:0-3748 GCA_964609885.1 uncultured archaeon | reverse complement strand
CTGTGACCAATCAAGTAGCCACTTACCATGCCTGCAATCACCGGGGTCACTATCCACATTAGAAAGTAGAGGCCGACATTCAGGAACGCGCAAGCTATTGTAAGACCAACAAATCTGACGGTGTGAACATTTGAGATTCTGACTTCCACTGTGCTCAGTGTTGCCACCGTCAATCACTTGAGAGTGGCGTAGTTTTAACTCTGGCGAATCATCCGACCGTTCTCAGCCAACGCCACAGCCCTTTTATCACCCACAAGCGGCTTCTCCGTGATGGCTCTCCGACTTCGCACACCCCCTGAGTATGATCTCATTGCATCCGTCCACGCATGGGTGTTTCCTGATGTTCAGCCAGTCCCTGAGGTGACAAGCGGCCGCAGTCTTGTTCGCGTGTTCACGGTGGATAGCACCGATATTCCTGTTAGCATTCGCCAGTCCAAGGCCGGGGCTGACCTTCGAGTCACGTACGACGAAGAGCATGTTTCGCGGTCTGAACTCCGGAGCAAGTTAAGGCATGTTCTCGGGTTCGACATAGACATGAGAGCTGTTCACCGGCTGATCGAAACCGACACCGTTCTCCGGCGCTTGGATCGCGCGATATTTGGTGTGCGGCCGTATCTGAGTGACACTCCCTTCGAGGCATTGGTCAAATCAATCATTCAGCAGCAGATATCGTATCGAGTGGCCAATCTCATCACCCGCAAACTCGTTCTGGACTTTAATATCTGTTTCACCATTGGCCAGATGAAGGCCTATCACTTTCCGAATGCGAAGCTGATGTCCCAACGACAGGAGGAGCAGCTGCGTCTGCTGGGACTGGGGCAAAAGGCCCGCACGATTAAGACAGTCGCCCAGATGGTGACTTCGGGAGAACTGTGTCTGGAGGACCTCCTCGGGCGTCCATACAAGGAGGTTGCAGATGTTCTGATTCCAATACGGGGGATTGGTCCGTGGACGGTCCAGGCCATGTGCATTGCTGGCCTAGGTCATTTCGCAGTGTTCCCTTACGGGGACCTGGGGATAAGGAATCTGCTTGGCCGGCTCTATCTCGGGGGTGAGAGGATGTCGACCGAGGCGGTACGAGCCCTCGCCGAATCATGGGGCGAGGCCGGCACCCTTGTACTCTACTTACTCATGTGCGCTGATGTGCTTGGTCTTGTGGACGCCAGCCGACACACCGTGTCGAAAACGCATAAAAGGTCACGAAAGCAGAAGCGAAGCTGACCCGAGGGTGACTTGAGTGTCTGGACATCGTCGCAAGAATACCAAGATCTGGCGGATCCGGTCCATGTTTCTCAAGGAGCTGCGACTCATCCAGAATGACAAGTTCGCTCTCTTGATGATATTCGTCCTACCTGGTATGATTATGGGAACGCTGTACATAGCCACGAGCGAGAGTACGTCAGCCCCCGTTGCGGCCAATGGCGAGAAGAGCGAAGACGCGATTGTGCTCGGAGTAGTTGACCTTGACACAACTGATACATATCCGGGTGAAGACCTCTCCGAGAATTTTACTTGGTACCTGAGTCAGAGTCCTGACCTAATAGTGATTGAATTCAACACAGAAGAGGAGGCTCGTGAGGCACTATACCGCGACCGCGTTGATGCATACGCTGTGATAAACTACGGCTTCGAGGGGAACATCACAAACGACGTTCCCGCATTCGTTGACATACACATAAGCAGCACGAACTTTCAGTCGCAGTCTGCCGTCTTTTCAGCATTCTCCGATGTGGTCACCAAGTTCAGATTCGATCACGGCTGGATAAAGGGAGAAGTGCGAATGGTCAACATACGAGAGTTCCAGCCCACCGGTGACTATACGGCGGCCACATTTGGCGTGTTTCTTCTGGTCTTCTCTGTGTTCATTGCGGTTGCTGCTACTGCGGCCCAGGCGATTGTTGGTGACGTGCCCCTGAGCAGAATGCTATTGACCCCCGCCACGAAGATGGAAGCGATAATCTCCAAGTGGCTCGCCTACTTTGTGCTGGGGATGATACAGGCCCAGTTCCTGCTCCTGTTGTGGATGGGTCTGTTCGGCATAGTGCCAAACACAGACTATCTGACTCTCAATATTGTTCTAGCCCTCATGTCAATCTCAGGTTCAGCGCTTGGGATTCTCATATCGACGCTTGTCAGTACACGACTTCAGGCGAATCAGTCCTTCCTGTTCCTGCTCTTCGGCTCAATGATCTTTGGAACGGGGTTCATCGACGTTGGAGTTGTGGATGATATCTATCCGCTGAACTTGGGCAGGACCATGATAATCGACACCGCATTCAAAGGTGTAGCAATCACTGCATTTGGAGAACAGATTCTCCTCATTCTTGAGATAACGGCCGCTCTGTTGTTCTTAGCTTGGTTCATATTCAGCCGAAGACGCATCCTTGCGTGAGGGCGCACGCGGCAAAGGTCTTAAGGTCGGGGGCGTATTCCTGAATAATCCACCATGGAGGACAATCAATGAGTGTAGTAAAAGTAATCGAGCTCATCGGCGAGTCACCGGACAGCTGGGAGGATGCAGTCCGGAGCGCCCTTGAAACGGCAGCCAAATCGGTTCGCGGGATTGTCGGCATTGATGTCGACCATTTCACTGCCAAAGTCGTTGACAACAAGATTGTGGCGTTCCGTGCTAACATCAAGGTCGCATTCAAGTACGAGGCATAGTTCCTCACGCATGACCACCGGGGCCGTTACTGTAATGCGGCCCCAACGTTTTTTCTCACGTGCTATACTCCGAAGAATGCCAGAGCGATTACGAGGGCGTTGTTGAGACCATGGGCAATGGATGGGGCGAGGAGTGAGTACCTCCTCTTCTTCGCCAGATACCCCAGGAACACGCCAAGGATAAACCTAGTTGGAATGCCGTACAGGTCTAGGTGTGTGATGGCGAAAAGGAAGGATGTCACTATAATGGCCCACCATGTATAGGTTCTGTGATTCCTTCTGTAGTAGATCTCAAGTCTGCGTTGGAGGTACCCTCTGAATAGCACCTCTTCCGATGGCCCTACGACTACGAACATGACGATGATTCCAAGAATGGCCTCTCCTATTCCCATGTCTGAGAATATCGTGTCGTCACCTACATCAGGAGCACCGGGAAGTGAGTACATGACGGCGGACACGAGCAGGTTAGCCCCGAACATGAGAAGGCCCACTGCGATGCCGATTGCAACCCCCTGCGCTGGTTTCCAGAGTTTCATCCCGATGGAGGCAAGAGGAAGGTGTCTCTTACGAACGTAGAGTATCGGTGGCACAAATAGCACGAACTCCGTGAGGCTCACCAAGACGAAGGCCATTGGAGATATGTAGACCTCCCCTGAATGAGGATTGATTATGACCTGTCCCAAGAGGGCTAGTGGGAGGAACAGGACGATTGTCACTCCCACCATCGCAATCAGCCCGAGAACAGTCCACCCGATGACACGGACAACGGTTTCCGAGTCTATCTCGCTCTCAATAGTGGTTCCTGGCCCGAAGATATCAATCGTCACAGTGTCTTCGAGCTCATGGTCATAGGGATCTGCCATAACCAACAGTAGGCACCGCGCTCGTGTGTTTCTCGTCCCGTGATAAGCCTTTGGCATTCAGTAGCCGGATGGCCATCGTTCGCGATTTGCGTTCTTCGCACAGCCTTTATCAGAAAGTTGCGGAGTGATAGAGGACCCGTTACAACACACGGTGATCCACATGGACGAGTCTGACTGGGAGAAACCACCAAGACGGGGCACAGCCCTGCTAGTCATAACAA
>CAZSTY010000086.1:0-6064 GCA_964609885.1 uncultured archaeon | reverse complement strand
CATCTGGACGGTTGGTGACCTGCGGAAGATAGTGGCCTCCAAGCTCGGCGTCTAGCTCTGTGTTGGCTCTATCTTCTGGACTACTCTAGCTGGATTGCCAGCAACCATAGTCCACGGAGGCACATCTCGGCTCACGACCGCACCCGCAGCCACGATTGCTCCTTTTCCAACGCGAACGCCTGGCAGGATGATTGCGCCACTGGCTATCCATGCCCCATCCTCTATGACAACCTTCTTCGGGGGCATCTTGTACGCACCCGTGTGTCGATGGTATGGGCTCGTGCCGGAGTGTGCCATGATTTGCACGCCGGGTCCTATGGATACCCAGTCTCCAATCTCCACAAAATCAGGATGCTCACTATCAATCTGAACGAGATATCCCATGAATACCCCCTTTCCAATCTTGACACCGCACCTCCTGTGTACTGACGCTCGGAACTGATAGAACGGTGCCAACCATGCAAGAATGCGCAGCAGTCTTCCCAGTAGCTTTCCCATAGCGTTCACACTCCTCTCCACAAGTAGCGTTTCCAAATCTGTCGCCGGAGATAGTCGGAGAACACCCAGTTGTCGATATCACCCGTCAGCAGCATGCAGAAACGTGAGTCTCCTGGCCACCTATTCTTGTCGTTCCAGTAACGAACGGCCTCGGCAGGTGTCGGGCACCACCCGCCAATCTCCACGGCATACTCCGCCAGTTCTCTCAAGCAATCGACATACTTGTTCTGCCCGATACGAATCGGGTGAAGATCGAACATCACGACACCCCCGTGCTCGGCCGTACGTTTTACCTCAAACTTCAGGCGCTTAGTGATTTTAGCTGGAGTCATCCCAAGCGTGTCTATCATTCGGTCATCGCTCCACACGTTGAGCGGGATGTACGTGACTCTGGACCGGCGGCCCCCCACGTCGACGTGAAAGAACATGTGGCGTTCGCGGTGCTCGGGTCTGTATCCGAGGCCACCATCCCACGCCAGACCAAGCTCCTCGAGCATCAGGGGCATGTCGTCAGTATAGTTGTCATACGGTGCTCTAAAGCCCTGCACGTTCACGCCAAGCTTTCTGAGCACTGCAATGCTTCGTGCCAAGTCCTCCCTCCTTGCCCTCGCCGAGATCTGCGGGTATCTGACATGCACGTAGCCGTGGCTTGCGACCTCATGGCCCTCTCTCTCTATCCATCTTGCGAGTTCAGGCCGCATTGACGCGACTGCAGCGACTGTCGGAAAGGCAAACCGTGCCCCTGTTGAGTCGAGGGCTTCAAAGATGTTCGAGAGAAGGGATTCGAACGGGGTACGGTGTAGTCGCCACATCCGCAAGAACTGCTGAGGAGCCCTGATTCCCCAGCGCTTTCCCAGCTGCCGTGCGTACTGTATTCCAGACAGGTTGCCGACCTCACTCAGTGTGGACGGAGTGAGGTTACGGGTGGTAGACATAAGAGTTGTGGGGCCGGCGGTCTCAGGGAACGAACACAAAGGTGTGCGCTATGAGCCGCATGAGGGGGTCCACGAACTCCCTGTCGACCTTGCTCTGGACGTATTTGCACATCTCAACGAAGTCGTCGGTCCTCGCATCGGCGTCGGCCTTTCCACCAATGATTCGCTTGGTGAACTTGGACAGCGTCTTGACAACATTCTTGGTCTGTCTGTGGTCACCCATTATCTTGGCGGTCTCGGTTTCAATCCTCTGAATCTGGCTCTTGATCCTAATGTCTGCAATCTCGTCACTACCTAGTGACTTGACAAGGTCCATCAAGACATCAAGAATCCCATTATGAAGGCCGGCAATCAGCGCCTCTACCTCATAGGCCGTGAACTTCACCTCGTTGCCGTCCACGCTCAGAGACCACTTGAGGTCGCTGCTTCTCCGGACGGTCATCTCCCGCCCGTCTATCTTGAGGTGTTCCTCATAGAATCTGCTGTCCACGCTACTGACAATGGCAGTCTTGATCAGTGCTGCCTCTGTCAACCTGATTGCCACACTCTTGGGGCCGTTTCTCACCGTCAGACACAGTCCATTCTCTGGAGGTATCTTCTGGACGTAGTCTGACGCCGGGGCCACTTCTACAGGGGGCAGATGCTTGAGAAGTTCGGCAAGGTCCCGGACCTCCTCTTCTGTCATGAAGTATTCCTGCCGGTCACCCGAAATCTTGATGCGGCCGTCTTCGAACCGCTCGAACAGTATCTTGTTGCCGCCTCCCACATCAGTGGTCTTATGGTAGACCTGTTTGTAGTTTCGTGCTGTCTGAGCCAGCTTCTCCAGCGCGGCGGCCACCATATGTGCCTCGCCATATCCGATGGTGATCTCTGCTGAACCTTCAGTGGCACGGCCTATTCCAAGTGCTCCGTCTCTCCTTATCTTGACGTACATGGTCCTGACCGTCGGAGCGATGCCTCTCTACGCACAAAACTGTTGTGCCGACAACCAGCGTGGCCATAGATAGAAAGAGTGCAGAAGGAGTCCCTTCTGCAGTTCGTACGACACCTACACAGAGTCAGTCACATCGAAGCTGAGAGTGCCAGCCTCTTTGGTCTTGATGGAGATGTAGATCTTGTGCTCGCCCTCCGGCAGCGGGTCGGCATTGATGTGAATCTCAATCTCAACGCCAACCTTGATCATGAAGGGGTTGCTCTCAGAGATCTCAGAGGCCTTGACCTCCACACCCTCAGACTTGAGGACGGTGTTATCCAACGGATACTCTGTGTCGTCAACCTTGAACGGGCTGACACCAATCGCCGTTCCCGGCGACAAGGAGTTCTTGATTTTGAACATGAAGCCGCTGTCGGTATTTGTTAGGCTTCCCTTCATGTAGAGCTTCCTCAGCAGGAAACTTGGAATCTGCATATCATTTTCCTCCACTGGATGAGGTCATCCTCGTCTTGACCTCGTTGCCCTGTTTTTATACATTCCGAACGCGAGTAGTGACTGTTTGCCTGCGCAGAGTATAAGTACATTAGCTGAACGCTCCTAGATGGGAGCATTTGTTACGACCTCGATTCTGGGAGGAGAGAACCAGCTCCTTTGTTGAACAGCACGTCACGCAAGAGTTGGTACAGTGATGAGTCTTGGAGTTTCTGTGCTTATCGATCTTTTTGGAGTAACAGACCCCCGGCCGCATCAGGCGGACTGGTGGGAGAGAACACTCGAAGACGCTGTTAGAGTGGCGGGTCTGACAAAGATTGGCCTGTTGGCCCATCAGTTTCCAGACCAGTTGCACTCGGGATCCCCGGGCCTAGACCATGAGCGTCCTGGGGGAGCGACAGCAGTTGCGCTGCTCGCCGAGAGCCACATCAGCGTACATACATGGCCGGAGTTCGGAAGGGTGCTTGTCGATATCCTGACATGTGGCAGCAACATGGATGTCGATGCTGTGGCAGACCTCATTGAGAAGTCAGTGCCGCACACGGACATGGTAGTGACGAGAGTCCCACGGGGTGGTGACCATGAGTAGGCGCCCAATCTTGTTGCTGATAGTAATGTGTTTGTTTCTCGTTCACGTCGCACCTGTCCATGCGGCACTTGACGCAAAGATTGGCGATGAATTCACAGTGTATTTCTCCACTCATCTCTCCGGAACCTCAGGCGACTATGAGGACTATTACGAGGATGAGGATGAGTGGCGCCACTACCAGTTGACATCCATCAATGGCAGTGTTGCTACTTGGGTGATGACTCGAAACTACACCTTCAGCAGCAGTGACGGGGAGTCGTACACCGAGGATACACAGCATCTCTTCTATGTGGACACTGTCACGAGGCGCTATCTCAATTCGACCTACGATGCCCCCTCCAGCTATGCCACCTACTACAGTTTCGACTTCATCTGGTTCCAGATTGACCCGAATGTCGAGCCCGGCGACAAGATCATGATTCTTGGTCATGAGTATACCGTGAAGGGAGTCACGACAGTGTTCACAGACGCTATCGCTGCCTTCAAGGCAATCGAAGTGACGCTGCCCGGAGCCGTGGATCACGTTCGTGACCCAGAATATGACCCGTCAGGCTTGTTGCGTATCAGCTTCACAGAGTCGTACTATTTTGACCCCACCACGGGATACTTCGTTGCATCCGCTTACTCTGCGTATGTGGTGACCTCAGTTGGTGACTTTGAGTGGACCGAGTTGGGTGCAGTTCAGGAACATAGCTACCCCCTGGAGGCGGACATGGCTGCACAGTATCAGAGGATTGTGATTTACCTTGGTGTTATCTGCTCACCTGTCGTCCTGATTGCGGGTGCAATCAAGTATTGGAAGCCGCGATGGCGCAAGGAGGTTGACAGGGCTCTTGACATAATCTCCGGTCGTGTGCCAGTCCCTGCCCCGGATAAGACAAGCGTCGCACCAACACTGTGGGACCCGTTAACGCTTGACTATTCATCGCTGCTTGAGAATCCCCCTGCCACGCAGCCACTGGGTCTAGCGCCAGGGGTGTTTGTGGTGACTGAGCCTGACAACCGGGTTGTTGTCGTGGCAACACAGCAAGAAAAGCGACTTGAGAATGTCGTACTTGAGTTCCGGGACGAGACTCTCCGTGTCTTGTATCGACTCGCTCTCGGTCTTCTTGAGAGCGGTACTCTGGAATACGAGCGGCTCAAGGAGATTCATCCTGACCTGCTCGAATACGTTCATCCTGTAGCGGAGACGGGGGCTCGTGATGATCTTGTGTATGAGAAGTTTATGTCCGCGGAGTTCAAGGGTGCTCGTCTTCTGGCTGGCCGTGTCAAGAGGGGCAAGATGAGGGATGAGTTTCTCCAAGAGGTGGATGCTCTGGCGAACGAGTCCGCAGACATCTTAGCTAGGCGGAAGGTCCTCGACTATTCACTCGGTCAGGCACCACTGACTCCGACGGCCCATGCTATGAAATTGAGGCAAGTGCTTCGGTTTAGCCCGTCAAGGGTCTTGATGGTGGGTGACGATGACTTACTGTCCATCTCGCTGGCTCGAAGAGGGGTGGAAGTCACCCTTGTCGAGATAGACCCGTACACTTGTGCGCTTGTGACACTGATTGCCAGGTCTGAGGGATTACCAATACGGGTAGTCCAATGCGACCTACGTGACCCACTGCCAATCGACATAGGTGTCTTCGACCTCTTCGTTGCCGATCCTGACTTCACAATCGAGGCGTTCGCCCTGTTTCTATCGCGCGGGCTGTCTGGTATCAGGACGGGCGGCATCGGCCTGATCAATTTTGAGGCCACACGACCTCAGGCGTACAGAGCTGAGTACCTCCTCGAACGACTAAACGTCGAGGTTCTGTCGAAGCCCCAAGAGATGTGGTCTTACGTGGTCCTCTCAAATGTAGTGGCAACCGGAGGATATGTGTCAGCGAAATATGTCAGCGTGGATTATTCGAAGCGCGTCTGTCTTGCGGAGGCGCCGTACAGGTCGGTGATGTTTGTGATTCGGAAGAATCCTGAAACGATGGTTGCACTTCCGCCAGACGCCACCTTGATGGCACCGGATAGCGTCATCTATGATCTGTAGGAGCGTGCGATGGGGGCGATGGTGGCATCTTATGGCGAAGGCTTCGGAATTGCGAGATGGCATGATGCAGCAGCGGTGATAGAGGCCGCACGGCACATGGGCCTTGCTGACATCACCAGGTGGACTACACCAGAGACCGTCCAGCAGTTTTTGGACAGTGACCAGTGGATTGCTCTTGTTGCCATTGAGTCCGACCCGCCAGAGGACCTGAGGACGCCCCACATCTTGGGCTGTATCATTGGGGGTCTGGAGGAGGAGGGCCGTGTCTGGATAGAGCTGTTGGCCGTGTCACCAAGTCACCGAAGACGTGGCATTGGCCGTGCGCTCATCGCTCATCTTGAGGGACTGGCCCGGGAGATGGGATACAGGGCCCTCTTCGTTGACCTAGATGACACCAATCCCGACGCATACGAGTTCTATCGCGCTGTGGGATTCGAGGATGCCGGCGTAATCCGGGAATACTACTACGACGCAACGGACGCCATTGTTATGTTCAGGAGACTTCTCTGACGAGCGGAGTGGGGGCACGACCCCCCGACGCGGCTCATAGATCCCCTGGTTTCAGCAACTTGGTGCGGGCTTGG
>CAZSTY010000085.1:0-6088 GCA_964609885.1 uncultured archaeon | reverse complement strand
TGAGATGGGACTTTGACCCGGTCGCACCGGGCGAAACGGCGAATGTGACAATTGCAATGGGATTCGGCGACAACAGGACAATCCTTGACAGGTCCATTGAGACCATGTGGCAGCTTCAGCCATCCCCAACTCTTCGTCAGCAGGGTGACTTGATTGTTGTTCAGGCCGACATACCCCGTGTGGCACAGATGGGTCACACGTACACGTGGCATGCCATTGTCATGAATATAGGCGTGGAGACGTCGCCCGTTGTCGCCGCGATGATCATAGGCCATCGAAACGGTACTCAGCAGGGGACGTTGTTCACAAGTTTTCACTCCTTTGAGGATGTCAAGCCCTTCCATGCAGTCCGGCTGACAGTGGAATGGTCACCGGAGCGTGAGGGCCTCTTTTCGGCTGCGTGGGTGGCCGCAGTGAGCATTGCCTCTGCGATTGCACTGTTCAGCAATCCCGCGGGCACGATTGCTACTACAGGCGCGGCACTGCTTGATGACTTTCTGGTGCGTGACCTCTTCGTTGTTACTCCAATCTCATCAATCTCTGTATTTCCGCGCAGATTGCCCTCGGCACCCTTCAATCTGCGTTTTCCGGCGGATTTCGGCATGTATGGATTAATGGTGACATCTACAGAGCCACTCGGCAATCTCACGGTCACCAAGCACGGAAACGCGACAGACTGGGGAAATGTAACACTCACTCCGTCTGACAATGTGCAGGGCTACTACAACTTCTCCTTGGTTCTCTTCGTGCCTGTCATCGCCATGGATGGGTACTTCAGTTGCGACTATGTGATTCATACGGAACACGGCTGGTCGGCCAATGTCACTCTTGGAACAACAATCCGCTACGCGAGAGCAATGGTGTTTCTCGACTCGACTCACGGCGGCGGTCTGGGATCCCTCGGAGGTTTCTCAGCAGGCAACGAAACTCCAATGGCCAGTATGGGCGGTGACGGCGGGTTCGGCGGTGGTGGCGGAATTGGTTTTCCATTGGCAGCAGATGATACTGATACAAGCGGGTCCTCTATAAGCGGCGGGGACATCGGGTCGGTGTCCGAGGTTGAAGGTCTCCTTGAGTCCATTCGGCTCACTACTTTCTCGGGTCTCTCGACCCTCAAGGCGACAATGGCTGAGCGTCTTGTGGACCTCGTCGAGTTTCCGGGCGTCACGCCGACTGAGGATCTCCTGATGCTGTTCTCGGGTTACATGATTATCCGACCGCTGAAAGAGTTCAACAGCACGGAGATTGACCTGATTCGAGACTTCTCGGCCTCGGGCGGGAAGCTGATAGTTCTCGGCGACTCACCCGACCGTGCTAATCTCACCGCCATCAACTTGCTGCTTGAGCCATACGGCTATGCTATGAACGGAACGGTGACTGCGGAAAACACTACCGAGATAGTGGCAGGCTCTCGGCTCGGACAAGGGCTCGAATGCGTATGGCTCGGCGGAGGCACGTACATTCTGAATAACCAGTCCCTCGGACAGGTAATGTATGAGGGTCGTCCAGTCGTCTTGCTGGATGATTCGCCTCCTGAGATTGCCCTGTTCGGTTCGTCGCGGTTGTTCATGAACAAGTACCTCCCCAACTGCAACAACACCCTGCTACTCGACAATCTCATCGAGTTCCTGCTCGACAACACGCTCACATGTACTACCACCCTTGCTGAGAACACCACTCGCTATCCAGTGGGTCGAAGTGTATTCATCAACCTCCAGATTCTCGACTATCATGGCAACCCTGTGAACGACCTCACGGTTGTCGTGATATTTCAGCTCCCAAACGGCAGCCAGTCATTCTTCTTCGCAGGTTTTGTAGAGAATGGCCTCTATACCTCGCAGTTTGCGCCGAGCTACTGGCGCGATGAGGGGCGGATTAACGGTATCTTCCTAATTCTTCGGACCGAGGAGTACGCCGGCACATTCGCCAGTATCAGTTTCTGGTTCTATCGTCCCCCAGGCACAAACTCCACGGCCGCCGAGGGCTGGAGACTCACAATGCCACAGGTCGCTGCAATCACGGCAATCTCCATCTTCGGCGGTGTTCTTATGGCACTGGCATGGAACCGGGCACGACGAAGGCGAAGGCTGCGCGTCCCCGAGGTCGACACGACGCTTGCGCAGGACATCGACAACACATTGAACAGGCTTCTTGCGGCCTTTGTCCAGATTGAGGAGTTGATTCGGCAGGAGGACATAGACCGGATTCAGAAGGTGGAAACCGTCCGAGGAATGATGCGGGTGCTCGAGAAGGCCATTGAGGAGTTCGAGAAGGTGAGTGATAGAGTTGGAGGCGTCTGAGCTGAAAACACACCCGAGCCGGGAGATTGACATAGTGGACCTCAAGGTCCGCTTCGGAAAGTTCTGGGCCCTCAAGGGGGTCTCTTTCTACGCCAACAAGAGAGAGTTTCTGGGAATCATTGGGGCCTCTGGTGCTGGAAAGACGACTGTGCTCAGGGTGCTCACGGGCCAGATACGCCCCACATCTGGGAAGGCCTATGTTGGTGGCCATGATGTCACGAAGAGGCGTGACCTGATCAGCCTCCTCGTGGGCTACGTACCTCAGATAGAGCACATGTCGCTCTACTATGACTTCAGTGCTCTTCAGAACGCTCAGTTCTTTGGACGATGTTTCGGAATGCGTCCACGCGAGATCGAGGAACGCGCAAGAAGCATTCTCACAATTCTGGGATTCGACGAGGATCTCATGACAAAGAGGGTCTCGCGACTGTCCGGTGGCGAACGGAAGCGAGTCTCGATATGTCTGGGACTGATTCATAATCCGCCAGTCTTGCTGCTTGATGAACCAACCACGGGCCTTGATGCTCACCTTCGTCATGAGACTCTGAACTACCTGAAAGAGCTGAACTTTGAGTTCGGCACAACAATGGTGATTATCAGTCACGACCTTGAGATTGTGGACTATTGTTCGAGAGTGGTCCTGCTCGAGAATGGGTTGGTGAGCCAGTTTGGCACCCCTCAGGATCTCATCTCCAGTCTGCCAGGAAGGGGCGAGAGCCTCAGGCTTGTTCTTCCCACGATGAATCCAACCATCGAGGAGAAGATTCTGCAGATTCCGGGTGTTGAGTATATAGCGTCTGCCGGACGAAACACAGTAAAGCTGTTCATGGACAACCCCGGAGAGCAGATACTACCTGTTGTGAAGCATCTGAACAGTATGAGAATGCCGTTCGAAGAGATATCTCTCGTCGAGGCCGACTTTTTCGACTATTTCCAAGTCAAGCCTTGGAAACAACATGAACCTGTTACGGGGGACGGAACCGCATGAGACCGTACCACTTGGTGATCATTTCTGCTGCAATATTGTTGATTCTGCTCCAGTCGCCGTCTGGTGACCCGACTATCCAAACACTAGGCCCACACGATGGCCCTGCAGCACCGGCGGCTATTGCGCCCTTTGAAACGGCTGTCGTCTGGTCCAATAGCACAGGGTCTCAGATAGTCGGCATCGTGACTGGGAACCTCGATAGCGACTCGAACGATGAGGTCGCTGCCATCACACAAAACGGAACACTATTCCTGTTTGATGAGCGTGGTGTGAGGATTGGTTCTATGGCCCTTGGTGCCACGCCTTACTCACTAGTCACATTGGATGCGGATGGGGCCAATCCTGTTGAGCTTGCCGTCGGGACATCTGCCGGTTTCCTAATAGTAGGAGCCAATCTGACGGTCATCACTAATGTGACGCTCACCTCAGAAGTCCGCGTCTTGCACGGCGCTGATCTCAATGGGGATGGCCTGCAGGAGGTTGTACTCGGTTGTGACGACAGCCACACGTACGCTTACGACATCGCGGGTACGCAGCTCTGGAACTACACCTCGAACGCGGCAGTTCGTCTGCTCTCTGTGGGCGATGTCGACACTGATGGTCATGACGAGGTCCTTGCTGCGTCCCAACTTCGTCGGCTCTTCTTACTGGATGACAACGGTACGCTGCTGTTCGAGCAGGCACTCTCCTCGTCGATTACGAATATCGGTCTCTCAGACCTGAGTGGCGACACACGGCTGGAGGCGGTCTCCACCGAGACCAACGGTCAAATCTCGATACGGCTTGATAACGGGACCGAGATCTACTCCCTCACTGAGGCTGACCGGGTGGTCTCTCTGGGTCTGGGCCAACTCTATTCGGGCGGGCGACCTGAGGTTGTCGCGGGCCTTGCCAATGGTGAGTTGAGGGTCTACAACTCAACCCTTGGCCTGCTATGGAACAAGACACTTGGCTCTCAGATTGACACGGTGACGATTGCGAACGTGGGCGGACTTGTTGACTCCCAGATCTTGGCGGCGGAAGGTGGCACGGTTCATCTATACAATGCATCTGGCTACTTGGTGTCTGACACGAACGTTCTGGGCCTGTCGGACATACTCGCCACGGGAGACCTCGACTCGAACGGGGCTGTCGAGTTCATAGTGGGGACCTCAACAGGGACTGTCAGCGCCTACGGACGTGACCATGACAAGGATGGCCTGGCCGATGCACGCGAGACTCTGATCGAGGGCACCCAGTGGAACGATCCTGATACTGACGATGACAAGCTCAGTGACGGCGACGAGGTACTGACCTACGACACCAATCCGCTCTCCCCCGACACGGACGGCGACGGTCTGTCTGACTTCGCAGAGGTCATGACCTACAACACAGACCCCAATGACACAGACAGCGACAACGACGGATTGACTGACTATCAAGAGGTGTACCTTGGTACAAACCCAAACCGGCGTGATACGGACGGCGACGGGCTCACCGACTATGAAGAGAACAATGTGACCCGCACCAGTCCGCTTGAGGCCGACAGCGATGACGACGGTGTGAACGACGCTCAGGATGACAATGACGGTGACGGCCTGACGAACCTCCAAGAGGTGAGGCTCACAGAGACCGATCCCAACGATGTTGACTCCGACTCTGACGGAATCTCGGACTACTATGACGATGAGGATGGGGACGACCTGAGCAACTGGAAGGAGATCTCTGTGGGCTCCGACCCCCTCAATCCCGATTCTGACGGTGACGGCCTGACGGACGGCGAAGAGGTGAAGGTGTGGAAGACATCGCCACTTCAGGAGGACAGCGATGGTGACGGTCTGACCGACTATGAAGAGGTGACCATCGTCCACTCGGATCCAACGGTGACCGACTCTGACGATGACGGCCTCACTGACTATGATGAGTACGTCAACTACGGCACTTCGCCGACCAAGTCAGACACCGACGGTGACGGTCTGAACGACGGGGCCGAGGTCAACACGTACCATACCAACGCGACCAACCCCGATAGCGATGCCGACACGCTGACCGACGGCCAAGAGGTATTGACATACCACACTGACCCCAACTCAAATGACACGGACCTCGACTCTCTGACAGATGCCGACGAGATCAACGTGTATCACACGAATGCCACACTGACTGACACGGACGGCGATGGCCTAGATGATGGCGATGAGGTGCTCATCTGGCATACGAACGCGACCTCCACCGACACAGATGGTGACGGTATTCTCGACAAGGATGAGACCGATCGCTACCCGACGTTCAATGCCACGAATGCTCATACCTTCAACGCCACAGTGAACGACTACGACTGGGATCTCGATGGGGACCGGCTCACAAACGGACAGGAGATCTACCTGACGCGTACCGATCCGGAGAAGGCAGACACGGACGCTGACGGCATAAATGACGACCTAGAAGACTCCGACTTGGATGGTCTAACGAACTACGAGGAGCTCTTCGTGACGGGGACCATGCCGCGTGTGCCTGACACTGATGGCGACAACGTGAAAGACGGCGACGAGGTCAACATCCTTGGCACCTCTCCTCTGGACACTGATACTGACGACGATGCGATCTCCGACTATGACGAGGACTTCGATGGTGATGGCCTGTCAAATGGTGTGGAGCTGTACGTCACCAAGACCAATCCAAACGACGCGTATTCTCACGGTGCTGGTCAGCCGCGTGATGACTTGTACGATGGCGACGGGGACGGTCTGCCAAACTGGTTCGAGGTAGAACGGACAAAGACCGATCCGCTCTACAATGACACGGACGACAACGGCACGCT
>CAZSTY010000084.1:0-6098 GCA_964609885.1 uncultured archaeon | reverse complement strand
CAGATGGTTCCAGCTGGATACGCTCGACGAGCGAGTACTGGCCTTCGACCACGGACTGATAGTCCGCGACTTGAAGAGATGGCTTGTGAGTCGTGACACATTCTGGTCAACAAGAACCCGAAACTAGAGGTCCAGTATCTCGAGCTTCTCCGCCAAGTTGACAACGGGCAGATGAAGCACCATCGGCTCAGCCTCTACTGTGTTCACGAACCCGACCTCTTCCTTTGGTCGCGACTTGTACGCGAGAAAGCTCCCTGATGGGGGCTCATCGGTCTCGACATAGACCCAGAGGGGGAGACCGTACATCTCATAGTAACCGTGATTAGAGATCAACGTGCCGTAGATGTGCTTGCCCTTGTGCTCAAAATGCAGCATGGACGCAGGCCGGTCTCTCTGGGACCAAGACACCAGCATTCTTGCCAAGTCAACCATTGAGGCTATCTTGATGTTCACGGGTGGTCGGATGTCTGCCTTGCTCATTCCGTACACCGAACTGCTGGCATCAATGTGCGCTTATAAGCCATAGTATCTCCCAGAATAGACACGCTCGGAAAAGGCCCCTACAGCCTTCGCACGACCTCCGCCGTCTTCTCTACCAAGGAACGATTCCCACCAGTGACCACGAATGCTACGCAGCTGCGACGTGGTGTCCGGCCAACAGTTGCCACAGCAACCAAATCTTCTGAGCCTCGCAGAAGCACGAAGGGAAGACCCTCCTGTGACATGATCTGCTCAGGTCTGAGGCCAGTGCGCCCGACCGCCGCCATGACATCGCGAAGAAGATCGCGTGCGTTGCAGGCATCACGGGTGACTATGACCTCAGAGCGCTTAAGATCACTTTTCCAGAATAGTGCCCTGTGCGTCAGCGGACCGTACAGGACCTGCCGCAAGAGTGCCTGCTGCAAGAGCGACTGAGGCATCGGTCCAAACGTCTTAGGACTGACACCAGAGAGGTCAACTTCATGTAGCTCCAACTCAGCATCTGGTGACTCGGCGCTGGGCACCTCAGTCGTTGGGACCGTTGGCGACTCGCTCACAGCCGGCTCTTCGGCGTCCTCGATAATGTCGCTCGGGGGGACGATTGGTTCAGGAGCAAGTGCGGAGGCCTCAAACAACACGGAGAGCCGGTCCGAACCGCCATGTCGAGACACTCGAGGCCTGACCTGAACCATGAAACCCCTGCGATTCTCCGTCGACTCGTCAAAGACCATGGCGACGCCGGAGGGAAGACTGCTGATGAAGGTCTTGTCGCGGAATGCGGCGGGCATGACAGCTGGCGCCCTCTGCTGGAGAGCCCGAATGTCGGCCTCGTGCGACAGAGTATGAGATATCAGAATGTCCGCTTGAGAGATTGCATCGTCAGCCACTGCTGATGGTTGCTGGGTGCAGAGCACAAGACTGCAGCCGTATCTCCGACCCAGCTTCGTGTATGAGATTATCGCCTCTTTCGCCGGTGTCTGCCCAGTGCGTGGTACGAGGGTGTGGGCCTCGTCCACAATCAGCCAAGTTGGTGGTAGCACATCACGTGCGGCGGACCCGTCCTCTGTCCATTCCATCCTTGCGCTGAGAATCTGTCGACACAGGAGGTTTGTCAGGATGGCAAGGACACGTTCAGCATCCGAGCCGAGTGGAGCGACATCGATTACGGAGACCTGTCCTACAACACTGAGGTCTTGTGCGCTGATCCCCGAGGGGTGAAACACTCCAAGGCGCTCCGCGCGGCGAAGGCGCTGGATAAGTGCCACTCGTGTCGTGTTCTTGTAGAGCTCCGCAATCCTAGGGTTGCGCTCGACGCATCGTATCATGTCACGAATTGAGAAGTCGCTCATAGGTTCCATGCGGCTTCCATCGTCAGCGGTGTAGCCGTTCTTTAGTGAGTCAAGAACCTCATGCAAGAGATTATCCATCGTCGTGGAGAGCTGTCCGTCCTTCTCCAAGACAAAGCCCCAGTCTGCAACTGAGAGCTGAGCTGGACTGATGGACAATGGTTTCAACCTCTGTTGCTCCCGCACGTCTGCTGGGACCGTGTTGTATGTGCTACGCGGTACGTAGACCTGAGCATTTACACTCTGAGGAGCCAGGCCCCATCTCTTCAGAAGAGAGGCCTGTTCACCATTCGGCTCAATCATCTGGCGAAAGACATCAACTGTGTCGACCACTATCACGGCGACCTCTATCTCACCGTCGCGCGCCGCCTGTGCGAGCCCCTCAACAATTACGCCCATAGTGTACGACTTACCCGAACCCCTCTTTCCAGCCACGAACACAACATGTGGACTGACGAGGTCAAGCCACACCCGCGTTCCAAGTAGCGACTGAAGGATGTCCTCATGCTGTTCCGTGACTGCACCCAAGAGCCCCAGACCCACAGCACCGTACTTCTTGTGGAGGGAGCCCGACCTTCCTATGACAACGCCCAGCTGAGGGTCAAGCATTAGATCGAGCGGCTCGAGAACAACTGGTCTGTGCTCCAAGACATCGTCGGGAATCGGCTCATAAGGCGGCCCTGTGTCGTGGAGCCCCTCTCCCAAGTCAGAATCAGAAATAGGAGGGCTGTCGCGTTCGTCCATTGCCTCTTCGCCGGGAACTTGTGCCAAGAGCCGATAAGTGTTTGTGCGCTGTTCTCACGGCTCAGTTGGGCCCTGTGTGGTAAGACTCAAAACGATTCTCTGACGCCAGTGTGACCATGCCCGAAACTATCAAGGATGGCTCGCTAGTCTACATCTTTCTTGACGCAAAGAGAAACTGGATTAGACGGGTGAGGGCCGGAGAGGAGTTCCACTCCAATCGTGGGATAATAAGATTTGACGACCTCATCGGACGCCCGTTCGGCATCAAGGTCACGAGCCACTCAGGGACCGAGTTTCAGATTCATAGACCCAGCCCCACCGACATACAGATCTCCATGGGTCGCAATACTCAGATAGTCTACCCAAAGGACGCGGGGACCATCCTGATAGAGGCAGGGATTCATGCTGGCTGTCGAGTCGTGGAGTCGGGAACGGGATCCGGAGCACTGACGGGGATTCTAGCACGTGCCGTCGGTCCTGAGGGTCACGTCTATACCTACGAGGTTCGAGAAGACATGTACAAGGGTGCAAAGAAGAACCTTGAGAAGTTTGGTCTGACGGACAACGTGACCATGTACAATGAAGACATTCTCGATGGCATCCATGAGGACGACGTTGATGCCGTGGTGCTTGACCTCGCCACTCCGTGGCTGCTCGTTGATGAGGCCCATCGCGTTCTGAAACCGAGCCACTACATCGTGAGCTATAGCCCCACCATCGAACAGGTGATGAAGACATGCAAGGCGTTGGGTGAGAGCGGAAAGTGGGGCATGATCAAGACACTTGAGGTCCTCCAGCGCGAGATCATGGTGCGTGAGGGAAAGACCAGACCGACAACCTGGATGGTCGGCCACACAGGATACATGACTTTTGCACGGGCACTGTTCACAGGGTAGTAGGGCGGGCCATTCCAAAGGTTTATATCCCGATTCTCCGTGTTGTTGATTGTCGATTGTTGTCGATTTGTGTCGATTGCTGTCGATGGCGGCGTAACAAGATGGGGTATCATCACAAGAAGAGTCCGTGCGCAAAGGAAACAAGGGAGATACTGCGCAACGTTCTGCAGGCAAGAGAGGCAGAGTACGAGTTGATAGGGGCAGCAGCGACTATTCGCGTCAGCAGTCCTATGGAGAAGATCATCCAGTCAGAAACCGACGCTAACGTCCTGACGAGCGATGCCGAGCGCATTCTGGCTGAGGCGGATGCCGAGGTCTCTACTGTCGAGATGCAGGAGACCTCGGTCTCAATCGAGGATGGCGCAGGAACCGAGTACTACAAGTCAGTACTGGAGGTCAAGTTCAAGCTCCGTAAGGCGCAAGAGGCCTACAAGAAGAAGAGAAGACACAGTAACAGCCTCGATATCGAGATCGACTACTCCTCGATGTAGATGATGGGGAGAACGTCAATGTCTGAGAGTCGCGAGGTCGAGGATCTCAAGAGAGAGATCATAGAGCTGCGAAGAACAGTTCAGACCCTCAGGGAAACCGTGAACGAACTGACACAACGCCTTGAAGGGTCACAGACACACCCCGTGAAGACGGAATCGGGAATCTACAGCATATCGGCCAACCTTGACAGCTGCCTGCAGGATGCCAGCTGGGGTCGTCTTCTTAACTTACTTCAGAAGGCCGACTCGGGTCTCACGGCAGCAGAGCTCGCCAAGAGGTGGGGCAAGTCGCGTTCTCGAACCAGTGAAGTGCTCAACAAACTGGTGGAAGAGGGACGTCTCGTCAAGTACAGGGACGGTCGTGAGATCAGGTTCAGGCCTCTCTCGGACCAAGAAGAGGAATAATGGTCGAACTCCCGTAGCGGCGCGTATTGTCCAATCCCAGCTAGCCTTAAGTAGCTCCCCCATAAGGGATAGCATGTATAGCGCCGTTGGGGGTCTGCTCCTTGTCCAATCCGCTGCCCAAGTCATCAGGTGAAAAGTCCAGCTTCGACGACATTGCCGTCTACACAAAGCGCCTGTACAAGCTCAACAAGGAGGCGCAGGCGGCGGTCAGAGAGTTCTCTCAACATGATGTCGATGATAAGGAGGGTCTCGAGGCCAAGCGCATCGCCATGCATGACGCCTTCACACGGCTGTATGATGAGATCGCCTCATTTAGTGAGGAGGTCATGGGTGTCGATTTTGATATCGCGTACCTGAGAGACCGGATAGCACGTGCTGAGGGTGAAACTAAGGAGCAGCTGCAGAAGGCCCTCGCGGACCTTGAGGCGCAGCTCCAGCGCGACCTGGCGGATATCTGGATGGCACGGGTGATGGCGTGGCTGCATCAGGCGGCTGCCGCCTCAGGACCGTTCGCTGAGGAGGACAATGAAGAGAAAGAGAAGAGTGCGTTTCAACATCTGGCAAAGGTCTACACGATGCTTGAGAAGTCATTCTCAGCTGTGGCAAGCAAGACGGATGGGACACAGAAGCTTCGGCGAGTGGCCTTGGGCAAGATGGTGCACGACCTGATCAGCGAGGGGGCAGAGGGCGACGAGGGGACCCTGCTTGAGATTATCGGGAAGAACAAGGCTGCAGAGGCCGAGTTCTACGATGAGTTCCTCAATGAACTGATCGGGCAGGAGAGCATGTTCAGGCAGGCATTCAACCCCTTTGACGAACTCGTGTGGCGCGACATTCTGTATTCCTTCATCTATGAGAGAGCGACCGACCTCTACAACGAGGCCATGCCCAAACTTGAGAAGAGCAAGAAGGTGGACAAGGCCGAGATTGAGAAGATCAAATCATGGAAGTCCAACACAGCCGGGTTGAGCGAGGTCTACTTGGGCATGACCTACAATGACATTGCCAACGCACAAATGAGGGCAGGCAACCTGGAGGATGCGTCAAAGCTGTACCAGGCTGCGTCCGAGGCGTTCGGACGGGCAGAGAAATGTTTCTCCGAGGTTGTTGCTCTAGAGGGAAATGCCCGTCAGGCGCGAAACGACAAGGACCACAACAAGGCACAGTCACTCTTCTGCAGGGCTGAGGCGGCTGTTCAGACTCTTACCGAGCTGCTAAAGGCCGAGAAGAGAGAGGAGGCTGCAGAAACCCTCAAGGGCATCTTCAGCGACCTGAGAAAGGCAGAGAAGCTGTCCCGGACAAGGGAGCTGACCGGTGCGATTAGAGAGAACCTGCGAATCTTCGCGTTTGTGGAGGATAAGCTGAAAAAGGAGGATGAGCCGGTGAGCTCAATCCTGGATCAGATAGAGCTGGCCAAGGGCATCCGTCGTGAGGGATTGATACAGGATGTCAACAAGGCGCTGGACGAGGCACGTGTCGCCATGGGCAAGGATCCCTCTGACGCACTCGAGGCAATGAGAGAGGGACTGACGAGCCTTGGGATACTGCTGAGTCTCCAGAGCGAGGACGAGGAGATTCGAAAGCTCAGGAACAAGACCCTGGCCATGCTGAAGAATGTCAAGTATGTCATTCAGTTCCAGCTGAGCTCGCAGCTAGAGCAGGGCGTCAGGTTCATGATCTCAAGAATTCTAGAGAACCTCCACGCTGAGGAGGCTGCCTACTATTACGAGAAAATA
>CAZSTY010000083.1:0-6132 GCA_964609885.1 uncultured archaeon | reverse complement strand
CTGTGGCCTCTGTCCGTTTCCCACACGATATAGCCCAGTACCACGTCCTGGTGCACCGCCACATTTGCATACGTAGTTCTCTCTTCATCCAGTGGAACTACGCCACGCCACGCAGCATAGAGCCTGAAGATTCCTATGCTCCACGGCTCGGCGAAAGACGTCTTTTCGATCTCGTAGACCGAGACCACATCCTCCCGCCGAATCGGGCGTATCTCAGCGCGCATTGTGCTGACTATGGTGTCAGACCTACTTCAGTTCATTGGTGCTTGGCCACAATCCTCCCTTGACCGGCCTACATTTGGAACGAGTCATCAACGTAATCTCCACTGATTTCAAGTCCGCAGTACGCACAGAAACGAGCATCGGGCGGGAGCGGCTGGCCACACACTGGGCAAGTTGTAAAAGATGTGGGGGAAATAATGTGTTTGGCAACGGCTCTCGGTATCATGAACATTGCTACCAACACCGCGACAAACAGTACGATTGCCCACAGAGCGAAGAGCGGGGGCACATCCGACCCTATGATAATGAACGGGAATATGAATACGAATGATTGTGTTTCTCCGACTTGGGCAAGTGCCAGCAGGGTCAGGCCCACGGTGATAAGTACAGTCCCAAACAAGAGAAGGACACACGACATGTCAGCATGTGCCTGTCCCTGAGATGTCATCACTCATCACATCATACCACGTTGTTTCATCTGCTCTACGATAGTGCGGTACCTCTCATTGTTGCTAATCATCTCATTGACTGCCTGTTCCTGACTGTGCGTACCTGGTACTACTCTAACTCGTATCGTGTGGTCGGGGTACAACTCCTCAAGTCGATGTCTGATGAGGATGCCAATCAGTCCACCCATTGGGCAATACGGCGCTGTTGGTTTGAACAGCACCGTGATGAGTCCATCATCGACCCGGATATACTCCTGCTTGACTATCCCAACTCGGGGGTCAGTGATTGACACAGGAATCTCTGGATCCTTGACGGGTTTGAGAGCCTCAAACACTTCCTCGACCGTTGTCACATCAATCCCTTGGAATCCGTCGGGTAGAGGTCTTAATAATCTATGGCTGTTGCTTCTTGGACCTGTTCTCTCGTGTAACACAGCCACGCAAGAAATATCTTGTAGTTGGCCGATGCACATTCATTCGAACAGAGTGCCCACGGTTGACGGGGGATTGTATCATGTCTTCGGAGAGAAAATCGCGTTGGCTCTTCAAGATCACAATTGTCGGGCCTGACGATATGTTGTTGCGGGAAGTGATGGATGCCATCAATAGCAACACGGTTGCTGTAGACGGGATACGGATAGGCTCGAGAGATCTTGAGGCCGGCAGCTCTGAGGTGCGCGCAGTGATGATGTCCCCCACTAAGCGTGCTATGGACATATTGTTCTCACTCAGCTATCGTGGTGCATCGGCAGCAATAATTGTTCTCAGAAGACCTGACCCCGAGATTGAAACGAAGTATCGAAACGAGATTCGTGAGAACGTCGGGGCCGGATACCCAACCAGAGTGTTTTACGTGGGCGACGAGCTCAACGAGGAGAAGCGCAAAGAACTCGCTGGCCTCTTTACGAGTCTGATTGAGGAGATGGTCGAGGCGCGAGAAAAATCAGATGGGTGAAAGATACTCTCAGCGCCATTTGATGGCCGTCGGCACAAGCCTTTTCTCCACAGTATGGTGAACACGTGTAGGTGTTCCTAGTGACCTCCGAACAGGACGAGAAGTATTGGTTGGGAGTACGCGATGCTCTGAGAATGGTTGACAGTTTCGTAGAGTGGGCGAAGAGAAACCCAGACAGGGCAAAGCCGCTTGACCAGTTCATTAATGATGCGCTCATCGCCGCAGCCAAGCGATGTCAGTCGTGTCTCAGTCATGCCTTGGGTATTTCGTTTGCTGTCACCGAGTCAGATGAGGAGAAGAGGTTAGAAACCGAGAGGCCCCATGTTGACTTCTTTGAGCCCACGGAAACTATGGTTGAGAGATCTCCCTTGGCGCGGACACTCCGCGACCCTGACGACCTGTATATGGAACGCACTCCACCGTCACCGCCCTCTCCACCTGCGACAGAGGGCAGCGAGTTCGGCACCCCTCCAACTACGCCCGTTGCAGGGCCTGAGGAGGCTCCACAGGAGGTCACATCGTCACTCGAGGAGAGCGCACCCCCTCCTGCTGAATTCCACGAGGCTGTTCAGCCGTCTGGCGAGCCGTCCTCTCCCCTGGATTCGCTCGAACCAACAGGATCTCTGTCTGAGGAGGACGTGACATCAACAGGGCCACCTCGAGACTTCGAATCTGAGTTTCACTTGGAGGAACCCGAGCCGCTCTCTGTTGAACCGGAAACCCCTCCTGGTACATCCGGCAGCACTATGACTTTCGAACGCGTATCGTCCGACTTCCTCGGCGAAACGGCAGAAACTGAGCCAGCACCATCGTCCGGGCCGACCTTTGCGTCGCCGCCGTCCCGCGAGGAGCAACCCCCTATGACGGACAGTGCTACTGAGAAGCCCCCGCTTGCTGCGGAACTGGATGCACTTGCCGAGCTGGAACGCGTGCTAGACGAACACGGATTCGGCATACCGTCTGACACCGACGAAACCTTCGAACCGAGCTTGGAGTCTGGGCCATCCGCAAGCGAGGAGGTACCTGACCAAGAATCGAAACCGTACGGGCCATCGGAGTCCTCTGAACCACTGCTTGAGAGTCAGCCATCCGGCATGGTGGATGAGGCGCAAGAGTCCGCACTCTCTGAGCCGCTGGTCACTCCGCCACCCGCAGAAGAGTCGCCGCCTCCCGAGTCTGAGGAGGTACCGTTGGTCACTCCCCCGCCTGTGGAGCGCGAGGCTGAGAGCACCACCGAAACGGAAACAACCCCGGCCACCCGGCACAGCGAGGCACGGAGTCTGTGGAGCCCCTACGATGAGCCATCTGCACCAGAGTCCTCGGTCGAGCCTTCGACGGAGCCGGAAGAAACCCCCTCTGACACCGAGCGACCTGACGACGAGCGTATGTCGGTCCCACCACCGCCTCCTCCTCCGCCCGACACCGACGAAACTGAAGAGGAGCGACAGAAACGTACACGGCGTCTATTCTTCGGCGCATGAGTCAGTGTGGCATGTGGTCTGGTCAGACACAAACGAATGGCATCCCACAGATAGATGGAGCGTGGACAGTAGCTAATGGACTATACGTCAGAAGTGGCAATCGGACTGGCACGCAATCCGCGCGAGGCGCTGGCAAAGGCTCTCAAGAAGCTAAGCTCCCCTCTGCCTCTCTCGGGTATCGTGAAACACATCGTCATCAAACCGTCGATCTATGACCCCGCCTCCCTTGGGAACACTACTTGGGAGCTGACAAGGGCGCTCGTGCGGACGTTCAGTAGCGCGGCAGATGTCTTGGTCGTCGAGAGTGACAATCCTGTCCGCACAGCTGAGGAGGCGTTTCAGCATCTCGGGTACCCCGAGCATCTTGAAGATCTGCAGGTTCAGCTGGTCAACCTGAGTGCTCTCCCGAGGAAGACCGTTTCTGCCCCCGGCCATGCGTTCAGCGAATACAGTCTACCAGCCATCCTGTTCGATGACACTATCCTGATTAATGCCCCGACGCTCAAGCCCGATCCTCGTGTGGTCGTGGGGGGTGCTGTGAAGAATCTCTTCGGTCTACTGCCTGAAGCAGACAAGACCGTATACCACGAACGCCTCGCCGATGTTCTTCTTGACCTTCTCTCAATAGTTCGGCCACACCTGACAGTCATGGACCTAACTGATGTGGTCGTGAGTGCACAGAGTCGCATGGTTGCGCATCACATCGGCGGCCTGCTCGTGAGCACAGACCCCGTGGCTGTAGACTCGATGGCTGCTGCCCTTCTGGATATTGATCCCCTCAATATTGATCTGTTCAGGCGTGCTCACGACCTCGGCTTGGGCGAGGCCCTACCGGACAGAATCAGAATCGTTGGAACTGAGCATCAGCGTCATAGAATTCGGTCCGGAATGGCCGCAATAGCGGCCGAGTTCCGCTTAGGACTCGGCTAGACTCGCCTTCTTCTATGAAGTGTAACGCACAAGCAGCCCCTGTTGCATAATCAAAAGTAATATAATGTGTCGCGTTCGGGCCGGTGTGCTGGCGAGCGTGTCCTAGACGAGACCAGCGTGCGCGGTGACCGTCATATGGACTGGACTTCACTCCACATGCAACGCATCCCTGCGTCGGGTACGTTGAGAATGTTTGACCTTGCGGCCAAACTCGAGGCTCAGGGCCGAAAGGTCTACCACTTCGAGGTTGGGCAGCCTGACTTTCCTACTCCTCAAAATATCGTCAACGCGGCAATCGAGGCCCTTAAGCAGGGTTTCACTCGATATGTTCCGGCTCGCGGTATTCCACCATTATTGGAGGCCATCGCGGACAGGTACAGGAAAAAGGGAATTGAGATAGACCCAGCCGCCAATGTCATTGTCACACCGGGAGCAAAGATGGCGCTGTTCATGGGCGCTCTTGCCGTGATTGATATTGGTGACGATGTGATGATGTTGTCACCGTCTTGGCCCAGCTATCGCGTCATGATAAGGAATGCTGGTGGCTCGCCAATTGACGTTCCAACTGGCCCAGACTTCACACTCAACGAAGAGGTCTTGAAGCAGAGTGTCACGAGCGACACACGGTGCATAATCATCAACAGCCCGAACAACCCATCTGGCGGAGTTCTCACCAAGGATGACCTCAAGCTCATTTACGATCTTGCGTGCGATTACGACTTTGTCATCTTCAGCGACGAGATTTACGAGACCTTGGTCTACGACGGTTTCAAGCAGACCTCGATGCTTGAGGTCGACCCCGAGATGGAACGAACCCTTGTGATCAACGGTTTCTCGAAAGCCTATGCCATGACTGGGTGGCGGCTGGGTTATGCAATCGGCAACGAAGAAACAATCGACAATATGGTGCGGATTCAGCAAAACACAACGTCCTGTGCAACATCGTTTGTCCAAGTCGCTGGCGTAGAGGCGTTGACAGGCGACCAGAGCTCAATTGAGCGCATGCGACGAGAGTACGAGCGGCGCAGGAACATAATGCGAAACATGTTCTGTTCAATGGACGATGTTTCGTGCAGTACGCCGAAGGGTGCCTTCTATGTGTTCCCCGACTTCTCCGCGTACGGCATGCGCAGCACTGAGTTGGCCGAACAGATTCTCAAGGACACGGGGGTCGTCTGCACACCCGGGGTTGTCTTCGGACGGGACTATGACACCCATCTGCGTTTCACATACGCTGCTGCCACGGATGTGATCGAGGAGGGTCTCGCGGTCTTGGGCGACTATCTTGCGTCATTCCCTAGGAGCAAGGCTGGCCATGCCAAGCGACTACCGCCTACGCCCGCAACATGATGGCGCGGGAATCAGGTTCCAATGCACGAAGTGTGGAACTTGCTGTTCTGAGAAGTCGCTTATCGTCACACTTACTGGTCATGACATTGTTCGTCTGGCGAGAGGGCTGAGACTCACGGCCGCTCAACTTTTGCGGGCGCTAGACTTCTATCTTCTCTCGGATGACGAGAGCCCGCCGGAAGGCCTAACGCGTTTTCCCGCTGTGCGGACTGATCGTGGGATGGTCTATATTGCACTCAAGAAGTCCAACGATGGCCGTTGCGTATTCTTGGACAACAACCTATGCATGATACACCCGATTCGCCCCAGTGCGTGTGCCGCCTTCCCGTTCGTGTTCACACGGGATCGAACAACCATTCGTTGGGGCTTAAGCGCAAAGCGCGATATCTGTCCCGGCATTGGAGAGGGGAACGAAGTTTCAGAGGCAGAACTACTACAGCTTGCAGGACCTGTTCTGGAAGAACTGGATGAGTATCACAAGTTTGCAGAAACCTGGAACAGGCAGTGGTCTGGAGAGGGTGTCATCGAGCTCGTTGAGGCCATACTCCAAGATTCACGCTTTCAGTAGGTGTATGGTTTAAGTGGGCTCCGGCACTGGGATTCAATCATGGAACGAGTACTCGTCACTGGTGGTGCCGGTTTCATCGGCAGTCACCTCGTTGACGCCTTAGTCGAAGACATGAGGTTGTCGTACTCGATGACCTCTCTGGCGGGCGAATCGAGAACATTGAGGCCCACATGTCAA
>CAZSTY010000082.1:0-6202 GCA_964609885.1 uncultured archaeon | reverse complement strand
GGAAGAAGCCGCACAGATGGACCTGTTTCCGACGAGGATCAACTCAATGTGGAGATACTCATTGCTCTTGCCCCTGAAGAGCCCGTCCTATGTCTTTAGTCTAGGAGAGGGGTGGACACCTCTATTGGAGGCACCCCGACTAGGAGCGGAGGTGGGGCTAAGGATGCTTCACGTAAAGGATGAGACTCGCAATCCAACGGGCTCTTTCAAGGACAGGGGACTCAGTGTTGCGGTTTCAAAGCATGTCGAGCTGGGCTCCAAGAAGTTTGCCATGCCGACAGCAGGGAACGCGGGTGTATCGATGAGTGCGTATTGTGCAAGAGCGGGCGCAAAGGCTAGGGTGTTTATGCCCACTGATACTCCACGATCCTTCTTTGATGCCTGTACGTACTATGGAGCGGAGGTGATCAGCGTTGACGGGACAATCTCAGACTGCCGCTCCAGAATGGTCGAGGAGTGTGTAGGATGGACGGACCTGTCAACGACACGCGAACCGTTTCGTGTTGAGGGCAAGAAGACAATCGGTTTTGAGATTGTGGAGCAGCTTGACTGGGAGATTCCTGATGTCATCGTGTGCCCCACGGGCGGCGGAACTGCGCTCATCGGAATATGGAAGGCAATGAGGGAGCTGCGCGCGATGCGCCTCATCGGCAAGAGGCTTCCACGCCTGTTCGCGGTCCAGAGTGAGCATTGTGCACCCGTGGTGCGAGCAGTGGAACGCGGTGACCATACGGTCGATTCCTGGGACAATCCTCGTACCACTGCACTCGGCTTGAGAGTCCCCAAGCCTTTCGCTGGCGAGCTGATCCTTCATGCCATAAGAGAGACTGACGGGGGCGCTGTGGCTGTGGCGGAGTCTGAGATCAGGACCGCGCAACTCTCGGCTGCACGACTTGAGGGATTTGACATGGGCCCTGAGGCAGCCGTGGGCCTCGCAGGAGTGAAGTATCTGATTGATGGTGGACAGGTAGACCCGGACGAGGAGGTTGTAGTCCTCAACACAGGATCCTGTGCGAAGTACCTGTATCAGATATGACACGCGTCTTGCCGCTGTCGCAAGTCCCAACGTGCGCGAACACTGTGCCTACTGCCCAGGACTATTTCCGGGGGAGTTATTAACACTCCGTCCGTAGACGCGGGAAAGCCTGCCATGGCGTGGCTGACGAGAGAGGAAGACCGACATTGCAAGAAGACTCCTCGAATGAAGAGGGCCCCTATCGCCTGCACTCTCTTCGTGAGTCCTTGGCGATTAGCAAGAAGGAGACCATCATAGTTCTGGTACTGCTTGGAGTCTACGTGAACTCTAGATTCGTGCTTCACGATGCCGTGCTGACGATCGTGCTCGGCCTCATCGTGGGAACGTGGCTGGCATTTCGACCCTCAGAGTGGGCGGTGGAAGGCATCGAGAGTGCAGCAGGTCACGCGCGCATGACCGCTTACATGGCAGGCATGCTCTCAAGCCTTGCCAGCAATATGCCTGAGGCTGTGGTCAGCGGCTTTGCCGCCTACACGGGCTATGCACAGAACAACATGGACATGCTGGACATCGCGGTCCTCTCGGTACTCATTGCAGCCGGGTTCAATATGCTGCTGCTTGGCTTGACCATCATAGTTTCCACGAAGGGCAAAGTAGCAATGGACGTACCTGAGGAGGCCATCAAGAAAGACTCTGTGCTCATCCGCTGGACCATCGTCGCACTGGGCTGTATGTTTGCCTTGGGGATGGTGGACTTGGTTTCGCAGGTGACTCCCGACCCAAGGTTTCCCCCTCTCGGGGCACTTGTCTTGCTCCTCTCTTACGTGATCTATGCGGGCGCCCTCATGGGTGGAGAGAGAACAGAGGACTCAAGAGTAGCGGTGCCACGCCACTCAAGAAGAACGGCCCTGCTGTTGACACTCGTGGGATTCATCGGCATATTCTTCGCCGGGGAGGCATTAACATCCTCTGTAGAGATTCTTCTTGAGGAACAACAGTCAGTCATCAGCCAAGTAGGCGATCCTGTGACGATTGCCGCGTTCATTCTCGGCGCAGCAGGTGCACTCCCAGAACACGGAATCGCGCTGATGGCCGCGGCCAGAGGAAAGGTGGGCCTTGCTGTGGGCAACCTCGTCGGAGGTATACTTCAAATCGTGCTCCTAGTCATGGGCGGCATCGGAGTCTTTGTGCCAATACCCCTCGACAGGTATGTTCTGTTTCAGATTGTGGTCATTGCTGGAAGCCTGTGGTTCCTAAAGCGTGCCATCACGGATGACCACAAGCTGGACCTCTTCGAGGGCGCGATGATAGTGCTCCTGCAGGCTTACGTGTTCATCCTGCTCATCTGGGGCCCTGCGGTATAATGTGAGGCAGAATCGCACGCAGATCATTCTCGCGGACCACAACATCGGCGGCTCGCGCCACTTCTTCGGTTTCCGGCATGAACGCAATAGCTAGTCCGACCACGGCCATGGCACTGAGGTCATTCCGGCCGTCTCCGACAAAGGCGGTCTCTCTCAGACTCACCCCGAAGCGCTTGGCAATCGTTCGTACCGCGCGATCCTTGTCGCCCCAGCCAACCAGCGATTCGACTTCACCGGTCAGAACGCCGTCCCGATGAATGAGCCTGTTCGTGAGAACGTAGTCAATCCCCAGTCTTCGGCCGATGTCGTTTGCAAGAATGTCCAAGCCACCCGACAGGATCGCCGTCTTTATCCCAGCATTGTGCAACGCAGCGACGGTCTCCTCCGCCCCTGGCACCAGCTCGGTCTCACGTACAACCTGTTCGACGATGCTCAGAGGCCGGCCCTTCCAGAGGGCTGCGTCAAGGTCTGCCCATTCGTCGTATGTGATCTCACCCGCAAAGAACTGGTCGTAGTACAACTTTCCCTCCCGTGTCGTACCGAAGACCTCATGCAAGCGCCACCAAATGCTGCTGTGCTGGGTCAGCGTCCCGTCGGCGTCGAACACTACGAGTCGGACTGTCACATGATACCCCCTAGGTAATCGCTATACGAAAGAGATCCACCAGCGGCCTATGACTAGCTCTCGGCCTCCTTCTCACGCTCAGCCTTCGCCTCGCGTTCCATCTCTGCAAGAATCTTCTCGATGTCCTCTTCCTCTTCACTCTCGGCGGTCGCCTCACCTGCACTCTCGGCAGTTGGTGCTCCCACTGGAGGCAGCATTCCCTCCTTCTCAAGAAGTATCTCGGCCTCCATGGCCTCCAGCTCCCGTTCCACCTGCTCCTCAGCCTCGACTGGTGCAGCAGAACTTGTGAGGTCTTCGGAGAGCAGTTCACCGGCAGTGGCAATCCGGTCGAAAGACTCGGAGAGCCTGTCGAGCTCCATCTGTATCTCCACGGGCTTCAGCATCGCCGTGGCCTCGGCAAGGGCCTGACGGGCCACCTTGTAGGCCTTGAGCACCTCAGTCTGACTTCTGGCCTCCTCAAGATGAAGTATCGAGGTTTCAAGAGTCAGCATCTGTTGCTGAACGCGAGCTCTGCGGCGACGTAGATCGGACGCAATCTGGAGATGAGTCTTGGCAATCTCTCGGTCTCCCTGGGCGAGAGCCTGTTTGGCTGCTCTCTTCTGTTCTTCAATCCGCGTGTCGTAGCGACGTGTCATGAGGGTGAGCTGATTGATTGTCGCCCTGAGGTCCAGTATGCTCTTCTCGACATCGACGCTCTTCTTGCCGCTCAGAAAACCCATTACATCCACCAGACAGCCCTGTTCAGTAGCTCCACTCACCCGACGCTTTTAAACAATTGCGGGACTGCTCACAACAGTTAAAGTGCAACGCGCGTTCTGCGTGGTGGGACAGAGGATGGAGCTACTCGGACTCATCAAGGATGCTGCAGAGGCGGCGGTCAGAGCTGTCACGACGGGACTCGACCACGCCGCGGATCGAACAGGGACGGAAAACCCGTTCGGTGACAAGACGTTAGTGATTGACAAGGAGGCAGAGGCCGCAGTTATCGAGGTCATCCAGAGTTCTTCAACACCCATGCGGATAATGTCTGAAGAACTTGGCATCCTGGAGCCAGAGGGGCGCGCAGAGTACATTGCGATAGTCGACCCAATAGATGGCTCGGCCAATATCGAGAGGGGGATACCTCTCTGCTCTGTGGGCATTGCTTTGGTGCCAGCGGTGGAGAAACCGTTCATGCACGATGTAGAGATGAGTGTCATCAAGTCCTTCTTCACCGACGAGACCTACGTGGCCATCAGCGGTCGCGGGGTGACCAAGAACGGAAAACGAGTAACGGTTGCACCTGAGGTAACGGCCTCTGGGGCAATCATCTCATACGACACAAAGAAGAGTTGGGACCCGGCGTTTGGCAACGCCTCGCATCGCACTCTCGGCGGTGTCCGTGACATGAGGCGGACGGGAAGCAATCTCCTCGATCTTTGCTGGACCGCAGCGGGATCACTCGATGCCATGGTGGACCTTCGCAACATGCTGCCAATAGTTCATGTGATGGGAACTCACATGGTCACCGAGGCGGGGGGCGTGGTGATTGGTCAAGATGGTAGACCACTGGATCTTCCAATAGACATGAGGTACAGAATGAGTTTTGTGGCGGCATCAAACCAGAGGCTGGCACGCGAGCTGCTTGGCCTGTTCATTGGCGCCGATAGGTAACAGCATGAAACCAATACCATGGACCAATCTAACAGCTTAAAAGGTGACGGGCGTCAAGCACACCCCGTGATTAACTATGGCGAAGCCGGTATTCGTACCACCTGAAGTCAAGAAAGCAATGCAGGATGTCAAACACAAGATAGTCGTCCTGTCCGGCAAGGGCGGTGTCGGTAAGACGACCGTCGCCACCAACCTAGCCATGTCCTTTGCCAAGAAAGGACTTGCAACTGGCGTCCTTGATGTGGACATATACGGACCCAATGTCCCGAAACTCCTCGGCCTAGAGGGGCAGCATCCCCGGGCTGAAGAGAACTTCATCTATCCGGTAGAGGGACCACTCGGTATCAAGGTCATGAGCATGGGCTTCTTGCTCAGAAAGAACGATGATGCCGTTGCGTGGCGAGGGCCTCTCGTGGCCAAGGCGGTCACTCAGTTTCTCGGAGATGTGAAGTGGGGTGCGCTCGACGTATTGGTTGTAGATCTTCCGCCGGGAACTGGTGATGAGATTCTAAGCATTCTTCAATCAATCCCGGACGCGGACGGAGTGGTCGTGGTCTCCACGCCCCAAGAGGTGGCTGCCCTCGATGCAAGGCGGGCGATTCAGCTCACGAGAAAGATGGATGTTCCCGTGCTGGGAATCATCGAGAACATGTCAGAGTTCGTCTGCCCGAAATGCGGAACCACGTACAAAATCTTCGGTGAGGGAGCCGCTAAGAAGGCCGCCGAAGAATACAGCGTGCAGTATCTGGGATCGCTTCCGCTGGACCCACGTGTCGTGGAGCTGAGTGACAAGGGGACGCCCTTTGTTGTAAGCGAGCCTGAATCGGCCGTGGCCAAGGCGTTCGAGCAAGTTGTCGAAAAGATCAGCAAAGTAATCGGAGTGTAACACTTACACTCTTGCCGCTCGGGGAAATCCCCCGCGGCAATACCCGTCTATTCAAGACCTCACGGAACAGTCAGCTATCGTCCTTTCCTCTACTCTTCAGGAGTCTCTTCTGAGGCCGACTCGGTCACTTCGGCCTCCACTTCTTCCTCGATAGCCTCAACGGCCTCCTCTACAGCCTCGGCCTCGGAAACCTCCTCTTCAAAGCTGGGCTTGGGCGAGATTCCACGTATGTATCCGTAACCTATGAGCAGAGAGAGCACCGCCAGCCCCACAGTGACCGCAAAGGCACCGTATGCTCCAAACCAAGCAACAGGATTGACTGCCAGCGCTTCCGGCGAGGCGCCCAGGATAATCTGCTGGAACCACATGGGAATGACAAACACCAGAGGCAAGCAGATTATGACGAGCAGAATCACCGACATGATGATCTCAGCCATGTGCAGAAGAATGCGCTTCACGGTGCTATCAACAGCCTTCTTTGCGGACGACAACTTCGAACGACTCCTTCGGGTAGAGGAGCCGATGGAGCACGCCTTTAAACATTGCTGAGAGAAGAAGGACGCGGGGACCCGGAAAAAGAGAAGTGTCAGATGAGAGAGAGGTTGTTGAGTAGCGGTTGGGAGTAGGAAACAGGTCCCCGTTACTTTCTCATAGGGATTCATAGTATATAAGCATATCTGGGGAGGGGCTGCACTGCG